>CAIWXY010000227.1 GCA_903916775.1 uncultured Actinomycetes bacterium | reverse complement strand
TCCCCCAGAACCACCGGATGCCAATTCGCTGGTTGCGCAAGATAGACCTGCACCGCCAAGATCTTGAATACCGACAACAAGATCTTCGGCGAAAATTTCAAGTGAGCATTCGATCAATACTTTCTCGGCAAATGGATCACCGACCTGCACAGCTGGACGCTTCGCAGATTTCCCATCAGCGAAAGTTTCAGATGCAAGAACTGATACTCCACCGATTCCATCGCCACCAGTCTTGGCACCGAAGAGAACAACGAGGTTGCCTGTTCCGTGAGCGGTCGCCAGCTTGATATCTGAGTGCTTCATAACGCCAACGCACAGTGCATTAACTAGTGGGTTTCCGGCGTATGTCTCATCAAAAACTACTTCTCCGCCAATATTTGGTAGCCCTAGGCAGTTTCCGTATCCGCCAACACCAGCAACAATGCCAGGCAGGACGCGACGAGTATCGGGCGCATCAGCTAATCCGAAACGAAGTGGGTCCATCACAGCGATTGGACGAGCGCCCATTGTGAGAATGTCGCGGACAATTCCACCCACACCTGTAGCTGCGCCTTGATACGGCTCAACGAATGATGGGTGATTGTGTGACTCGATTTTAAATGTGACTGCGTAGCCTTGTCCGATATCGACAACACCAGCGTTCTCACCAATACCTACAAGCAGCGCATCGCTCTTGACAGCTTTCTCGCCAAATTGCTTCAGGTGAATCTTTGATGATTTGTAGGAGCAGTGCTCTGACCACATCACCGAGTACATAGCTAGCTCGGATGATGTTGGGCGACGACCCAGAATCTCACGAATGCTCTGGTATTCATCTTCCTTGAGTCCAAGCTCGCGCCATGGCTGCTTGTTATCCGGAGTACTCTGCGCAACTGAAACTGTATCGAGTGCCATGTTAACGAGCCACCAAACTTTGTAGGATCGATGAGAAGAAAATTAAGCCATCTTCACTTGGGCCAGTGAGTGATTCGATTGCTTGCTCTGGGTGAGGCATAACTCCGACAACATTGCCTCGAGCATTTGTAATACCCGCGATGTTGTTCTGAGAACCGTTGGGATTCTTATCTGCATAACGCAAGACAACGCGGCCTTCGCCTTCAAGCTCTGCCAAAGTTTCAGCACTAGCTTGATACGAACCCTCGCCATTTTTAATTGGAATAACAATGCGTTGGCCTTGTGTATAGCCACGAGTCCAAGGGGTGTTGGTGTTCTCGACCGTCACTGGCTGGTCGGCGCAGATAAAGTGAAGATCCTGATTGCGGATCAAAGCACCCGGAAGTAAGTGTGATTCAGTCAAAATCTGAAAGCCGTTACAGATTCCAAGGACAGGAAAACCGTGCTCGGCCGCCACAATAATGGACTCCATAATCGGTGCAAAGCGCGAGATCGCGCCACAGCGAAGGTAGTCACCGTAAGAAAATCCGCCAGGAAGAACGACTGCCTGAACTTCTTTAAGATCATCACTGGCATGAAAAAGTGGAACTGCTTCTCCGCCAGCTAAACGAATAGCGCGCAGAGCTGATGAATCATCGAGTGAACCCGGAAAGGTGACGACTCCAATACGCATTACTTCTCGACCTTAACAACGTATGTTTCGATGACTGGATTAGAGAGCAACTTCTCGGCTGCTGCTTCTACTTCTGCAAGTTGTGCATGAGTTGGCTCGCCATCAACAACAATTTCAAAACGCTTGCCTTGACGAACTGACTTAGCAAAATTAAATCCAAGACGTGGCAGCGCTGATGCAACTGCTTGGCCTTGCGGATCCAAAATCTCGGGCTTAAGCATTACTTCGACGATGATGGTGGCCATTAGATGGTCCTTCCGGTCAGCAGGGTATAGGCGGATGTATAACGCTCTTGTGTCTTCTCCACTACCTCTTGGGGCAATTGTGGAGGCGTGCTCTTGCGATCCCAACCAGATTGCAACAGCCAATCACGGACAAATTGTTTGTCATATGACGCTTGGGCAACGCCTGGCTTATACGTATCAGCAGACCAAAAACGTGAAGAATCGGGGGTCAAGGCCTCATCGCCTAAGCAGATCTTACCTTCTGCATCCCGACCAAATTCAAACTTGGTGTCAGCCAAGATAATTCCACGAGTAGCGGCATAGTCATGTGCCATGCCATAGAGCTCAAGCGTCAGAGTGCGAAGAGTCTGGGCATCTGCGTCGCCAATGATTGAACGAGCGCGATCAAAGGAGATGTTCTCATCATGATCTCCCACTTCAGCCTTGGTGGCCGGCGTAAAGATAGATTCCGTGAGCTTGGAACCGTCCTGAAGTCCTGCTGGAAGTGGGATTCCGGTGACCGAACCAGATTGCTGATACTCCACCCAGCCAGAGCCAGTGAGGTATCCGCGCGCAACGCATTCGATCGGGAACATCTCAAGAGGCTTAACAATGACCGCACGCTTGGCTACAACATCAGGAACGTCAGTTGAGATGAGGTGGTTGGGGACACTGTCTGCAAACATCTCGAACCAAAATAGTGAGAGCTGAGTAAGCAAAATACCTTTGCCCGGAATTGTTGTTGGCAAGATGTAATCAAATGCCGAAATTCGATCCGAAGCAACAAGCAACAACTCGCCACGATCATTGGTGTAGAGGTCGCGCACTTTGCCACTGCGTTGGTGTTGCCACCCAGGGACCTCAATAAAAGTTGGAGTTGTCATAATTCTTATCTGATCGATCCTGGGCGATAACTCGCTGCACCAGTGTGAAGTGATGCGATCGCTTCTACGCGCTTGATGACGCGATTGGTTTGGGCGCGTGCATCACCAGTGAATTCCAGTGGCTCTGCGAGTAAAGCTTCGAGTGCGGTGCGATCTAGCGGAATTCGATTATCTGCTGCGAGGGCATCCAACATTGAGTTTGGTTTGCCTTCGCGAATTCCAAGGGCTGCTGCAACTGCATGTTCCTTAATTGCTTCGTGCGCGACTTCGCGACCTACGCCAGCTTTTACTGCTGCGACCAAAATTTTGGTGCTTGCAAGGAATGGCAAGAAACGAATGAGTTCAGCGTTGATGACTTCTGGGAATGCACCGAACTCCATCAGCACAGTCATGAATGTTTCAAGCAGTCCATCAATTGCGTAGAAAGCATCTGGTAGTGCAACTCGACGAACAACGCTGCACGAAACATCGCCCTCGTTCCACTGATCACCAGACATTTCGCCGACCATGGAGGCATAGCCGCGAATGATCACAGATAGGCCATTTACACGCTCACACGAGCGAGTATTCATCTTGTGTGGCATGGCAGATGAGCCAACTTGGCCAGCTTTAAATCCTTCAGTCACCAGCTCGGCGCCAGCCATCAATCGAATTGATGTGGCAAGAGATGATGGAGCAGAAGCTAGTTGTACCAGCGTGGTGACTACATCGAAATCAAATGAACGAGGGTAGATCTGGCCAGTTGAATCCAGCACACGATTGAATCCTAGGTGCCCAGCAATCTCTTGCTCTAACGTGGCATGGGCTTCACTTGAGCCGAGCAGATCAACTGAATCTTGGGCAGTTCCAACTGGGCCCTTGATGCCACGAATTGGATAGCGCTCGATGAGTTGCTCTAGACGTTCATAAGCAAAGAGAAGTTCTTCCGCGGCACTGGCAAAACGTTTTCCAAGTGTGGTCACCTGTGCTGCGACATTGTGAGAGCGACCAGCAATTGGCTGATCAATATATTGAGCTGCGCGATCTGCAAGCAGAACGAGTGAGGCAACAACACGATCGCGAACCAAAAGCAGACCATCGCGAATCTGCATCGCTTCTACATTCTCGGTAAGGTCACGAGATGTCATTCCTGCATGGATAGATTCGTATCCAGCTAAATCATTAAATTCTTCGATGCGAGCTTTTACATCGTGACGTGTGGTTCTTTCGCGAGCATCGATGGATGCGAGGTCAACAGTGTTGATAACGCGCTCATAAGCTGCGATGACATCATCAGGAATTGAGTGTCCGAGGCCAGATTGCGCGCGCATGACCGCGATCCACAACTTGCGCTCCTGAATAATCTTGGATGTAGGGCTCCAAATATCTTGCATTGTTTGCGATGCATAGCGATCAGCTAAAACGCTCATCTTTATTTCTCCCCTGATTGTGGTGCAGTAGTAGAAGCAGCGAGGGCAATATCTTTACGGTAATGACTACCTCGTAAAGTGATGCCAGAGATGACTTCATAGGCCTTAGAGCGAGCCTGCGCGAGATCCTTACCCAACCCAGTCACTGTAAGAACTCGCCCGCCGGATGAATGCAAAATTCCATCGCGCATCGTGGTTCCTGCATGAAATATGTATGTTCCTTCGATGATGTGTGATCGATCTACACCTGTGATTGGTTCGCCGACTTTAGGAGATTCTGGATATCCCTCTGATGCCAACACGACAGTGACGGCGGCATTGCTGGACCACTCAAGTGTTTCTCCTGCTAGCGCGCCAGTGGCAGCTTTGTAGAGGAGCTGTGCCAGCGGAGTGCGAAGACGAGGCAACAAAACTTCTGTCTCGGGATCGCCAAAGCGTGTGTTGAATTCAATAACTCGCAACCCTTTTGAAGTGAGAGCAAGTCCGGCATAGAGCAGACCAGCGAATGGAGTGCTGCGTGCATTCATCTCGGCAATTGTTGGTTGAAGCACTTTTACTAAAGTCTCTTCAACAATGTCGGCTGGTGCCCAAGGAAGCGGTGAGTAAGCACCCATGCCGCCGGTATTGAGTCCATGATCGCCATCGTAAGCACGCTTGAAATCTTGGGCGGGCTGCATAGCCACAATATTTTTGCCATCAGAAATTCCAAAGAGAGAAACTTCTGGTCCATCGAGAAATTCTTCGATCACTACACGTGGTGAGAGAAGTGCGTGTACAAGTGCTTCTGCGCGATCGTTCGTTACAACCACACCTTTTCCTGCTGCTAACCCATCATGCTTGACGACGTAAGGCGCACCAAATGCATCGAGTGCGTGCTCAACTTCTGCTTGATTGGTGCAGGTAAAACTCTTTGCAGTTGGGACTCCTGCATCGGCCATAACTTGCTTGGCGAAATCCTTAGAGCCTTCTAGCTGGGCTGCGGCTGCTGATGGCCCAAAACATGCGATTTTGGCTGTGCGCAGTGCATCGGCCAACCCATTGACAAGAGGTTTCTCTGGGCCGATAACAACAAGATCGATCTCTAACTGTTGTGCGAGTGTGACAACTGCTGCGTTGTCATCGGTATCG
>CAIWXY010000226.1 GCA_903916775.1 uncultured Actinomycetes bacterium | reverse complement strand
GGCCCCAAAGCCAACATCAGTCGCCACACCAGTACCTGCGAAAACAACACCCGCGAAGCCAGTTGTGAAAAAGAGCAGCACTAAAAAGACAACCACTAAAAAGACAACCACTAAAAAGGTTTCGACCAAAAAGACAGCAGTAAAGAAGGCTTCTTCGGCAGTCGTTCCTGTCGTCACAGTCTCAAGTGGTGGCCATGCGATCAAAGTTGCGGCCAAAGGTGGCGCAGTAGTTGTCACTATCAATGGTGCCCCAGCCAAAGTCGGTTCTAACACCGTGAAAGCAGGAGACAATTTGGTGATCGTCGAATTTGATAACAAAGTTATCTATTCCCGCGTCATCACTATTAAATAAACGTTTAGACTGAGCTCGTGCCCGATCTACGACTGCTGCTAGGAATCGCTGTAGCCAAAACGGCTAGCGCTGCCTCAAAGGCAGTTGGAAATAAAGGCGAGACTCTTTCTGGACGAATTCTGCTGAAGTTTCAACCTGACGCAATTGCTTTGCTGGCTGCTAAGAAGAAAATCGTTTTAGTATCTGGCACCAACGGCAAGACCTCTACAACTAAAGCTGTTGCGGGGATTGTTCGACAACTCGGTGAAGTAACAACAAGTGGCTCGGGTTCTAATCTCTCATGGGGCGCCGCAAATGCGTTGATGAGCAGGGCGCCGTATGCAGTTCTTGAGATTGATGAACTTCACCTGCCATCGGTTATCGCACAATGCGATCCTGCAATTGTCTTATTGCTTAACCTCACTCGAGATCAGCTTCATCGTATGCATGAAGTGAAGCGAGTAGCTGATCGATGGCACGTTGAGTGTGCAGAAGCCGAAAACACGTTATTCATTGGTGATATTGATGATCCATATATTAACTATGCGATGGCCGAAGCTCATAACGTTGTTCGGGTTTCATTCGGAGGGCGTAAGCATCAAGATGGTGCGGTCTGTCCTCGCTGTGGCAAATACTTAGTGTGGGTGCGCTATCAATATTCATGCGTCTGTGGGCTGACAAATAAGATTACTGATCGCAAATTCCTAAAGGGAAACGCTGCTTATCGAAACGCGACTCTGGCTAATGTTGTGGCAGAGGCGTTAGGTGCACCTCCGATTGAATTTAGCCAAGAAGAACTTGAACGCTCTGTAACCAAAAACTATGGCGAGAAGACTGCCTACATTCGCCTAACAAAAAATCCTGCTTCCTGGACAGAAGCACTGGCTGGCGAACATAAGAGCGATGTCATTCTTATTCTCAACGCACGACAAGTTGATGGCATTGATACTTCATGGCTCTGGGATGTCTCCTTTGCGGCACTTAAAGATAAGAACGTGATTGTCTGTGGTGAGCGTGCACTTGATATGGCTTATCGCTTACATGTGCAGGGAATTGAATCGGTTGTTGTAGAAACATTTGAGCAGGCGCTACCTCTGACTCAGAGCAACGAGGTCTCAGTCTTAGCTGCTTACACTGCTTTCTTCGGGTTGGTGATGTGATGTTAGAAATTATTCGCATCCATAACGAGCTACTGGGTACATATGGCGACCGTGGCAACGCAGATGTGCTTGCCTTCCGTGCCAAGCTGGCTGGTATCAAGGCGCGCATCACCGATATTGCATATCCGGATGAGCTCCCAAGCACTGGAGATATTTATCTGTTGGGCGGCGCCGAAGATGCTGCGCAGGCTCTCTCACTCGAGGCCATGAAAAAGAAGATGGCGCTCAACAAGGCAGTCAAGAAAGGCGCCGTAGTCCTGGCAATCTGCGCAGGTTTTCAAATTGTTGGCTCTACATTCATTTCTCGCGACGAAACTGTCGAAGTGCTTGGGTTGCTTGATGTCACAACTGCGCCAGGTACTCGCAGATTAGTTGGTGATATTGCGGTCGCTTCCGAATTTTTTGCTGAGCCACTGACTGGTTTTGAAAATCATGGCGGCGTCACAACGCTCGGTAGCGATGCGACCCCTTTCGGCAGGGTCATTGCAGGTAACGGCAATGGTGTTGGCGGTGTAGATGGCGCCGTAAGCGGCAACGTATTTGGTACCTATCTTCATGGGCCAGTGCTTGCGCGCAATCCAGAATTCGCCGATCTCTTGCTGGCGCGCGCACTCGGCGCTAAAAATCTCCCAGCAAGTATTGAGGTTAATGACGAGCTCGCGCAGCGTTATGCCAAATGGCGTAGGTCGGTTATTAAGTAGGTTACAATTAGGTGTTGCATCCGCGACACGCTGGCTACTTCCCCCGATATAGCCAAGCATTTAATGAGGACCTCTGATTCTTCACTTGAAAGTGAACTCACGTCCGTTTGCGAGTCTTAATCACTAAGCACCACGAGACACGCATCTATGTCTCGATTGGTATAGCTATGTCTCATTCGTCTGAAATCACCTTCCGCTCCCTTGGAGTTACTCCTGCCCTGTGCGATGCACTAGAAGCAGAAGGCAAAACATCTCCATTCCCTATCCAGAGTGCAACACTTCCAGACGCTATCGGCGGACGCGACGTCCTAGGCCGTGGTCAGACCGGCTCTGGCAAGACCCTCGCTTTTAGCTTGGCCATGATGACCCGCCTTAACGGCCGCACCGCCAAGCCTCATAAGCCACTAGGACTCATCCTTTCTCCTACTCGCGAACTCGCAGTGCAGATCAACGAAGTTGTCTCTCCACTCTCACGCCGCATTGGTCTCTCATCACAAGTTGTCGCTGGTGGCCTTTCATACATCGGCCAGATTCAAGCGCTTAAGCGCGGTGTTCCCATCATCGTTGCAACCCCAGGACGTTTGATCGACCTTCTCGAAAAGAAGCACATCGATCTCTCTGATGTCATGGTCACTGTTCTTGATGAAGCAGATCAGATGGCCGACATGGGCTTCTTGCCTGTCGTGAAAGAGATCTTGTCACTTACTAAAGACAATGGTCAGCGCCTCCTTTTCTCAGCAACACTTGATCGCGATGTGGATGCACTTGTTAAGCGCTTCCTCAAAGATCCGATCACTCACTCGCTTGAGAACGAAAAATCTCGTTCAGTTGATATGCAACACCACATCTTGATCATGGATCAAGGTCATAAAGATGAAGTATCAACACAAATTGCAGCGCGCGAAGGTCGCACAATTTTCTTCGTACGTACAAAGCATGGTGCTGATAAGTTGGCGGACAAGATGCTTCGTAGTGGTGTACCAGTTGGCGTACTCCACGGTGGCAAGTCTCAAGCACAACGCACTCGCGTTCTTAAAGCATTTAAAGATGGTCGCGCTAACGCACTTGTAGCAACCGATGTTGCTGCTCGCGGTATCCACGTAGATGATGTCTCACTTGTTGTACACGTCGATGCGCCAGCAGATCACAAAGATTATCTACACCGCGCAGGCCGTACAGCTCGTGCTGGCGCCACAGGAACAGTTGTCACTCTTGCTACACACAAGCAGAAGAAGGCAGTCTTTGGAATCACTAACCGCGCAGCGGTGAAGCTGATCGAAAACCAAGTTCGTCCTGGTGACACCACGCTTGTCCAGATCACAGGCGCTCAAGAGCCTTCTGGAATTCCAGTGATCGTAGAGGCCGAAAAGTCATCTCGAAGTGATCGTAAGCCAGGTTCTCGCAACCGCACTCCACGCGAGGGCAACTTCCGCCCACGTAGTGCTGGTGGCGGACGCGAAGAGCGTCCGGTTCGCACCGAGCGTAAGTTCGGCGATGATCGCGCAGCTCGCTCTACATCACACGAAAGCGCACCACGTACATTTACCAAAGCTGATCGCATGCTAGAGCGTCAAGAACGTTCATTCCGTCCAGAGCGATCAGAACGTCCAGCTCAATCATTCCGCGCACAGGGCGAAGATCGTCCTGTGCGTACTGAACGCCCATCACAAGGTGGTCGTCCATTCCGTAGCGCTCCAAAAAAGTGGGAAGAGAAGGCGCGTCCAGCAGCTCGTGATTCACGCGATACCCGTGATAGCCGTGATGCACGCCCAGTCCGTGATTCACGCGATGAGCGTGCTCCTAAAGCTGGCAACCGTGGTCGCGTCGAAGGTTTAGAGCGGGCACCAAAATCAACAGCACGCATGCCACTTGAAAAGCGCATCGCAATGGAGAAGGCAGAATCACGCGCACGCGTTGGTAAGGCTGCTGCATCTGCTGGTGGTTTTAAGAAGAAGCCGGCATCAGCTGGTGGATTCAAAAAGAAGAGCGCGGGCCGTCCAAAGCCTAAGCGAGGCTAATCTCTCGATCGAAATATTTCGCAAGGGCGTCCTGGTTATGGCTAATAACGAGGACGCCCTTCGTCTTTTTAATCTGCGTTAATAGATTAACAATCGCCTCTGTATAGAACTGATCTTGTGCGCTAAATGGCTCGTCGAGCAAGTAATACTGAACTTCTTGGCTTAATGCTAACGCCAAGCTGACTCGTTCGATCTGACCGGTAGAGAGTTCTGTGACTTTCTGAGCCAGAAGCTCACTTAGTCCAAGTGAGTCAACAACGAGTGAGATATGCGTAGCTCGCCTCTTTTTAGGCACAAATTCCAGGACTTGGGCCACCGTGAATGCCAGCGCAAAAGAGCGACGGGCTGGGGCGACCGAACGCAAAGTAGCTTGCTCTTTAACGCTCAACTCCGAAACCTTTTTCCCATCGATACTGATTTCACCAGAATCTGGTTGCAACAAACCACCAATTAACTGAAGCATCGTGGTCTTGCCAGAGCCATTGGGGCCAGTGACGAGCACTGCTTCCCCAGCATTGAAAGTTGCAGAAAAATTAGTTAGTACCGATTTTTTGCCACGGCTAAATGAAACGTTATTCATCTCAATCATGGCTCACCCACGATGCTCGCTTTAATCGCAACAAGATAATGAGAGCAGGTGCGCCTAAGAGCGATGTAAGAAGACCTAACGGAATCTCGTTCGGCTCAAAGAGTGTGCGAGCCAATAAGTCTGCAAGCAGGAGAACACATGCTCCAACTAAACCGCTCAGTGAGAGCATGCGACGATGTGCCGGCCCAATCATCAAGCGCACAATATGCGGAACCAAGAGTCCCAAGAATGCAATAGAACCAACCGCGCTTACTGATGCGCCAACCAAAAATGCTAGAGCTAGTACAGCCCACAAGCGAAGCCGACGTGGATTTACTCCCATGTAATGAGCTGAGTGATCGCCAAGTGAGTAGATATCTAAACGTCTGGCCACAAAGAAGGCCGTGATAATTCCGACCTCAATATATGGCGCGATCATTCCAACTGTTGAGTTGTTGAGAAGTGAGAGCGAACCGAAGTCCCAGAATGAGAGCGATTGAATCCCGGGTTTGGCGGACATGCTGATTAATAAACCAGCAACCGAGGTGAGAATTGAGGAGAGCGCTATGCCGGTAAGTAAGAATCCGAAGCCACGGGCTGGAGCCAGCCCTTGCACCAGGAGCGCGGTAAGAGCTGCCCCGAGCACTGC
>CAIWXY010000225.1 GCA_903916775.1 uncultured Actinomycetes bacterium | reverse complement strand
GTTACAACCTAGACATAATAACCAGCAATTATTTATTTACCTGAAGAACTTCACATTGTATCTGCATAAAATTAGCACCGTTATTCCTCTTCTGAAGTTCCTTTAGATCCGCCAAACATAATGTCATCCCAGGAAGGGATCTTGAGTCGTTTGGTGATGCCATCTCGCTTCTCCGCCTCACTCACCTCAGATGAAACACTCGGCCCGGTATCGATGATTGCATCAAGACCAGAAATTCTCGGAGTATCTGAAGCGGTCTTCTCGTCACCGTTTTCACGCACAGCAACCAGCCGTGGAACTGGAGTGGTGGGGTAGACGATTCCATGTGATGGAGTCTGATGGCGTGAATCGATCTCATCGCCAGCGATCCATGCCGCACCGTCATCGAGCGCTTCTAAACTGCGATTTGCCAGGTCAAAGGTCCAATTCGCTTCGCTGATCGAGCCATCTTTTGTGGGGTAGTAAAGGACGATATTCCAAGAGCCATCAAGATTGCGCCAGGTATTCCACTCGACTCGCTCCATATCAACTCCGCGCGGGGAGAGCTGAGCAATTGTCGCTGCGGAAAGTGTCGGCGCATATTTCTCGCGACGAAGTTGTGCCGCGAGAGCAAGTCCAATGACATAGGCCCGTTCCTGCAAGATGGGACCTGAAAATTTCTCTACCTTCTCCGTCGACCACTGAGTGGTTCGAGCGATCGAATCGATGCTTTCGCCACTGCGCAATCTGGCTTGAATCTCTTTCACGGTCACAGTGGTCTCTTCATCAGATGGCACAACTGCGACCAGGCGAGGTTGGTTCACCAATGCTCGTAATTGATCGCTAATACGAAGAGTATGAGTGGTTCCATCCTGCGACTGCAGCTCTAGTTCGCTGCCATCTTCAGATCGTCCAATTAACCGTAGATCGCTCACGAGCAAAGAGTGCCACAACTGCAGGTAGAAGTATGGGATCTCTCAGCCATCGGCCTTAGTGATCAGCAATCTTGCGCCAGGTGCGTAGAAAGGGGAGCGTTCCCAGGTTTGCCAAGACGAGGCAGATGATGGGAACGACAAAGGCCTTACTCGCGCCGCGAGAATCGATGATGTGTCCGGTCAGGGTTCCAGGGAGCGCGCCGCCAAGGGATAGTCCAGCAATTACCCAGGCAAGAGTCTCAGTAACTTTTTCGGCCGGCACCGATTTCTCTGCAACTCCATAGCCAGCCACGATGAGAGGGGCTACGCCCATTCCGGAGAGAAAGAGAGCGGCGGACAAAATCACCATCGAGTGGATGAAGAAGAATGGAATTGAAAGCACTGCAATTGCAATGAGGTTAATCCGAAAGCGAGATGCATCCTTGAGCTTCCACTTGATCGAGCCGTTAAATATTGCTGCAACTCCACTACCGGCAGCCCAGATAGCGAGCACTAAGCCGGTGTAAGCACTGTCGTGATGCTCCTGCGCATAACCCACTACAGCAAGATTAGTTGAGCTAAAAAAAGCGCCGATAAAAATAAAGGGAAGAAATACCGCTTGCACAATCGGCAAAGCGAGAACGAATCCTTTTGCACTTGATTCATCTGGTTTAAAGGGAGCCGGTTCAGTAGAGCGTTGTGAGATAAAGAGAGTCGTTCCGATTGCCATGAATGAAAAACCCATGG
>CAIWXY010000224.1 GCA_903916775.1 uncultured Actinomycetes bacterium | reverse complement strand
TGGCTACCGGATTTTCCTACGATACCGACCGTCGCAAAATTCAAGGCGCCAAGATCGCGGATCTGATCCCGCGGGTACGAGATATTCGACGTTTCGGCGCGGCTGCGGTCGATCTCTGCAACGTGGCCAGTGGGGCGGTCGATGGCTACTTTGAGAGCGATTTGAAGGCCTGGGATCTCGCCGCAGGCGGGCTCATCGCCCGTGAGGCCGGCGCCCTGGTGACCGGTCGAAATGGTGGCCTGGCCGGGGAGGAGATGGTGATCGCGGCTGGCCCACGACTCCACGCTCAGTTGGTGGCCGAGATAGGCTAATTAGCCCCAAAGCCCCTCCTTATGGCAAGATACGGGCTTCCGATGAGTTCGTTTGAGCTCTCGTGAACTCATATGAGTTAAGTTTCTTCAAGAAAAGGATTACCCATGAACGTGTTAGACGCAGTCGATGCTGCATCCCTCCGCAAGGGCGTTATCGCCTTCCGTTCAGGCGATGAGATTAAGGTCCACGTTCGTGTTATCGAAGGTAACAAGAGCCGTATCCAGGTCTTCCAAGGCGTAGTTATCCGCCGCCAGGGTTCAGGCGTTCGCGAGACATTCACCATTCGTAAGCTTTCCTACGGTGTCGGTGTCGAGCGTACATTCCCAGTTCACACACCAGTGATCGAAAAGTTTGAAATGGTTCGCCACGGTGATGTCCGTCGCGCGAAGCTTTACTACCTACGCGATCTTCGCGGTAAGGCTGCAAAGATCAAAGAGCGTCGTGGCGCTAACAATGAATTCATCATTACTGAAACTTTTGAAGAGACAGCTCCTGTCGTAGAGGCAGTAGTCGAGACTCCGGTAGTTGAAGCAGCAGTTGTTGAGACTCCAGCAGTAGAGGCTGTTGCTGCAGAAGCAACAACCGAAACCGAACAAGCATAAATTTTCTTCGGAAAATTTCACTGATGCGCCTTCCTAAGAAGGGTTCACTTGCTCGCGAAGTCCCAATTATTATTGTTGCGGCTCTCATAGTTTCTATTGTTGTTAAAACCTTCTTAGTTCATTTCTTCTTTGTTCCTTCGGGTTCGATGCAAAACACACTTCAAATTGGCGATCGGATCGCCGTTAATAAATTTGCTGCAATGTTTAGCGATATTCGCCGTGGCGAAGTAGTCGTCTTTAAAGATCCGGATAACTGGCTAGGTGCAGCACCTGCGCCAACTGGTTCTCGAATTACTCAAGATCTCAAATCCACCCTCGTCGATATTGGCGTGCTCCCAGATCCAGCAACTCAATATCTCGTCAAGCGTGTTATCGGCGTTGGTGGAGATACCGTGGTCTGTTGTGATGTGAAGGGCCACCTGGTTGTTGATGGTGTATCAATCAACGAGCCTTACATTTATGCTGGCAATACTCCCAGCGATTCGAAATTTAGCGCAAGCGTTCCTAAAGGCTATATCTGGGTGATGGGCGACCATCGTGGGGCAAGTGCCGACTCTCGTTTCCATACCGATGATGTTCACAAGGGAATGGTTCCACTGGGAGATGTCGTGGGGCGTGCGGAATTTATCGTCTGGCCTTTTAGCCACATCTCGTTCCTCTCGGTTGGCCACGACCTATCAAGAATTCCTGTTAAAAAATAATTCATCGATTAGAGCGCATGTAGATGTCTGATATCGAAGGCACGCTGCGATCCACAGGGCTTTCGGCGATCGCCGGAGTTGATGAAGCAGACCGAGGTCCATGTGCAGGACCGCTGGTTATCGCAAGTGTGATTATCAAAGATGTGAACGCGCCAGAACTTTCACGAGTTCGCGATTCAAAAGCGTTATCTGAAAAAGCGCGTGAATCACTTTTTGATGCAATCATCGAGCACTCGCTCAGCTATTCCATCATCGAAATTTCACCCGAAGAGATTGATCTCAAAGGACTTCACAAGTGCAATCTAGAAGGTATGCGTCGCGCGGTAAATGCGCTCACGATGATTCCTGACTATTTGCTTACTGATGGTTATGCGATTGAAGGCTTGAGCATTCCGACATTGGCAGTCTGGAAGGGTGATCAAGTCGCTCCATCAATTAGCGCCGCATCTATTCTGGCTAAGGTCTATCGAGATCGAGTGATGCGAGAGTTCGATGCGCAATATCCAGAGTATGGATTTTCCAAGCACAAGGGTTATGTAACTGCGGCGCATACTGCTGCCCTTAATAAGTATGGA
>CAIWXY010000223.1 GCA_903916775.1 uncultured Actinomycetes bacterium | reverse complement strand
TGTTATTGAAACAGAGCCTGGGTTGGTGAAACCGCTTGTCGTCTGAGCCGTAGGGACTGGAGTTCCCAAAGTAGCCGAAACGCCTTTCACGGTTGCGCCAGAAAGCGTTGCATCACTAGAAAGGACGGGGGCGGCACTTGTGGTGACCGTGCCTGTTTGAGTCAAGTACTGACCCGGCGAAGTTTGGCATGAAACAGTATATTGAGTTGCAGCTACGATATTGAGCGAAGGCGAGCTAAACGTATAACTAGGTGATGCATTTGTGATTGCTCCAGGACTAGTGGAGCCCATGTTGGTAGTCCCGTTTGTTCCGTAGGAACATCTCCACCCTCCAGTGTCGGCATAACCTGTTGTATCAATATGTACAGTGAAAGAAGTGGCTGTCACATTCGTAAAAGTGAGCACTGTGGCATTCGCTGCTGAAATTGCGACGGTCGATAGACCTGCTGCGACGATGAAAACGGCAGTTGAAAGTGCCGCGAATTTTTTAAACATGTGTGTCCTTCTGTCTCAAAATGTCCCAGCCGATCAACCAATAGAACGGAACTCTGGGTTTAGATTATGGACTAAGGGTACAGAATTGTGGAGTACGAGTCCACGCAAAACTCTAGAAGTTGCCCATTACCTGCCGCATGATCCGACTAATGAGGTGGTTCCAATCTTCATCGTTCATGTGGCTGGTTGTGATGTCATCGACCGCGCGGCCTAGAGTGTAAGACTGAATAAATACAGCGCCAGTACGTGGTTCAAACGAGGTGTTGAGATACCCCTTACTTTGGGCCATTTCGAATGCTTCGGTCAGCGAGTCCGTGAGTTGCTGCTGGACCTCGCCAAGTGCGGTACGAAAACGCTCATTTTTCTCAGATCTAGCCAAGATGCGAGCGCGTTCGAATCTCACAGCTGCGTTGACACGATCCTGGGTCACTCGGGTGACACCATCGAGAGCGTTAAAAAACTCCTCCTGAGTGCCGGATTTGCGAATAATGTCCTTAATGATTCCAGCCGAGTTATTGACCGTGTGCTGGAATCGGACCAGAAGTGCTTGCTCGAGCAGATCGCTGAAATCTTCGAAAAAATGATAAAGCGAGGACTTTGAGACACCCGTGGCATCAAGCACCATCACTGCGTTGATCTCCTCAAAGGTCACCTCGTCCAGAAGTTTGACGGTGGCATCGACCAACAGCTGGCGCGTAGCGTGAACCTCGGGCTTCATCCCAATAATGTACAGGGGTATCAGTCAGTTGAAGACTGAGAGATCGGTCAGAGAAGCGCAAACCTAGAGAGCTTGCCTACTCTCAACGAAAAACAGCTCAGGGTTTTAGATCAATGCGAGCGCAGCGATACCTGCGTCGTAGCCCTTATCCTCTTTGGCTCCTACGCCACCGATACGAGCGATTGCCTGAGGTAGGTCGTTACACATCAGCACACCAAACCCAATTGGCTTTGAACGCGAGAGTTGGACGTCCATAACGCCTTGAGTGACTCCGCTACAAACATAATCAAAATGTGGAGTCTCACCTGTCAGAACTAAACCAACGACCACTGCCGCATTAAAGCCCGCATCCATTGCCTTTTGAGCTGCAAGCGGAAGCTCGAAAGACCCAGGAACATAGGAGATTTCGTATGAAACGGAGTATTCGTCCATCGCTTTTACGGCGCCTTTGATTAAGGCTTCACAGATATCTGTATGCCAAGAAGCGCTAATGATTGCGACCTTCTTGCCCGCAGTGGGTGCAACTTTAACGAGCGGTGCCGAACCTGCCATGATCTCTCCTTAGTTGATCTCGAGTGAATGTTGCATGCGAGTCTTTTTAGTTAAAAGATATTCGCGATTTTCTGGAGTGATGTGACTTCCCACATGAAGGGTGTTCACTGCAATCCCCTGGCTTGTGAGCGCCTGCGCTTTGATCGGATTGTTGGTGAGTAGTGTGATTTGGTTGAGTCCTAAGTTCTTAACGATCTCAACAGCATCTGCCCATCCGCGCTCATCAGGAGCATGACCGAGCTCTGTATTGGCATCGACAGTATCGCGGCCAGCATCTTGCAGAACGTAGGCAGCAATTTTTTGAGCTAATCCGATTCCACGACCTTCATGATCTCGAAGGTAGATGATGTAACCGGCACCCTTTTCTTCAATCGCTGCAAAACTACGTGCGAGCTGATCACCGCAATCACATCGCTGGCTATCAAATGCATCGCCAGTTAGACACTCGG
>CAIWXY010000222.1 GCA_903916775.1 uncultured Actinomycetes bacterium | reverse complement strand
GTGCTCTCATCGAGTTGCGCAATCGCTGCATCGATCTCTGCCTGTGTTGGCTCAGCCTTTTTAGCTGCTGCTTTCTTAGCAGCTGGCTTCTTGGGAGCAGCAGGTGCAGCTTCCGCTGCAGTCTTCATCTCTGGAAACTTCTCCATCAACTTGCGCACTACTGGCGCTTCAATTGTTGAGGATGCAGAACGTACGAACTCGCCAACTTCTTGTAACTTTGCGAGGAGTTCTTTGCTCTCTAAACCTAAATCTTTTGCTAATTCGTAAACGCGGACCTTAGCCACAGTTGCCTTTCTGTTACTGGCCCCTGCGTCGTTCGCCGAAGCCTAAATAAATGCCTTACTCATGAGCGCTTGGTGCTCATGATTGTGTATGTGCCTTCATATGTGCTCCTTATGAGGAACGTTCAGGGTGAACGTTGCGAACAACTTTACGTAGATATTCTTCAAGCTCGTGAAGAGAGAGATCGCCATTAGACTTAAAAGCCCTATTAAACGACCTGCGGTTTTTAGCTACCTCGAAACATTTCGGGTGTAGCCAAGCTCCGCGCCCGCCTAGTGTGTGCGTTGGATCCGGAATGACCCGACCATCGCGTTGAACTAGGTGAAGCAACTCTTTCCAATTTTCCTGGCTCCGGCACGCGATACAGCTGCGAATCGGCTCCATTGAGGACAAGTCTACTCGCTAGCGGGGGATGGTTGCTCCGCTGGAGATGACGCATTGAGCTCAGCCAATATGCGGGCGGTCTCTGCAGCGGCAGCAACTGCAGCCTCTTCGGCTAAACGAGCCTTCTCGGCATCGCGAGCTTCTTTGGCAGCAATTTCACTTGGCTTGAGCAGGCGCTCGACCGGGTTATCCGGATGAATATCGATGCGCCAGCCTGTAAGGCGGGCAGCCAACCTGGCGTTCTGTCCATCTTTGCCGATCGCCAGAGAGAGTTGGAAATCCGGAACGATGACCTTGGCGGACTTTGCCTCGAGGTCCACAATCTCAACACTGGCAACTCTTGCTGGGGCGAGAGCGTTAGCCACATAGACCGCTGGATCTTCTGAGTAATCGACGATATCGATCTTCTCGCCATGAAGCTCATTGATGACGGCTTGTGAGCGTGCCCCACCAGGACCGATGAGCGCTCCTTTAGGGCTTACGCCAGAACGATTAGCGCGCACCGAAACTTTAGAGCGTTGGCCAGGTTCGCGCGAGACACCAATAATTTCAACGACGCCATCTTTAATTTCGGGAACTTCAAGGGCGAAGAGACTCTTGACGAAGAGCGGATGGGTGCGAGAGAGCGTGATCTCAGGACCTTTCTCGCCTTGAATAACATTGACGACGAAAGCCTTGATTCGATCACCATGCTTATAGCTCTCAGTTGGGACAGCTTCGTTAGCAGGAATTTTTCCCTCTGCTCCCCCAAGATCAACATAAATGACGCTGGTGTCACGTCCTTGCAAAACGACGCCAGAGATGATGTCGCCGACATTTCCAGAAAATTGATTGACGACATCGGCGTCCTTAAGAGCGCGCATCTTCTCCTTGAGAGCCTTGCGCACGACCTGCTTAATGGTCGCATCAAAACCCTCTGGCATGTGAGTGATGGTCTCGGTATACATACCTTCTTCGTTGAACTGAGGCACATGAATCAAGATTTCACCTGTGAGGCGATCGAGAACTGAGCGGCCTTTTGGCATCGCATCAGGCAGCGCCAAATAAGCCTCGGTAACAAAGTTTTCGATGGTGTTGATAAGTTTTTCGAGAGGAATATTCTTCTCAACGGTGAGGGCCAGGAGGGCATCTACATCTACGCTCATGCTTATTCACCTACCTTTTTAAATTCGATTTCAACCATCGCGCGCTTGATATCCGCAAAATCGATTGAGGAATCACCAACTGCGACTCCACTATCTGAGAGCTCGCCAACGCGTCCGAGGATTTTTGAACCGTCGGTGAGATCCACGCTTACAAGGCGTCCGTGATTTTTCTTCCAATGGCGGGGCAAAGTCAGCGGGCGATCTAGTCCAGGTGTGGTGACTTCGAGCGTAAATGGACTCTCGCCCAATACCTCTAGGTTGTCGAGCAGATCAGAGATGGCTTTGGTAACAACCGTTACCTGATCAAGATTTAAGTGGTTTTCATTATCAACAATGACGGTGAGGAGTTTGCTCGAACCATCTGGGGTGAGAGTGACCTCTTCTAGGACGTTACCTGTGGATTCAATTGCCGGACTTATAGCGGCGGATATTTCTTCAATAATTGTCATCAGGCCTTCTCCTATTTAGTTGATATTCAGTTGTGCACTGCTAGTTATATATCCAATCATAACTTAATTTTGTAATCAAAATTGCAACCACGATCAGGAAGACCTTACGTACCAGCGGTGATCCCCCGCGAAGCGCGAGACGTGAACCGATGATCGCGCCACTTACATTGGCAATAGCTAGCGCTAGCCCGAGCTTCCACCAGATATGGCCGGTGATTTGGAAGGTCAGGATTGCACCAAAGTTGGTGGCGATATTTACTAGCTTTGCGGTGGCGGATGCTTTGAGAAACTCGTACCCGATAACCATCACGAGTAAGAAGACCAGAATCGTTCCCGTGCCCGGCCCGAATAAGCCATCATAGAAACCAATGAGAAGGCCGCAGAGCGCAACGACATAATGCCGGGTGCGATGCGTGAAACGTAAGTTCTCATGCATTCCCAGCTGAGGTTTGCGCCAGGTATAAATTCCAACCAAGACAAGCAAGGTCAAAATGAGTGGGTGAAATACCGCAGTTGGAAAATGTGATGCCAAGTGCGCACCTAATACTGATCCAATAAATGCCGGGATCGCCATCATGGAAGTGAGGCGAAGATCTGGCTTAACTTTCTTAAAATAAGAGAATGCGGCCGATGAAGTGCCGAATATCGATGGAATCTTATTAGTGCCAAGAATCAGTGGAATTGGTTTGTTCGCGACACCGAGTAGGAGCGCGGGCAACTGCACGAGTCCCCCGCCGCCGGCTACTGAATCAACAAATCCTGCAAAGCCAGCAGCTAGGAAGAGAAATAAGAAACTACCGATTGACACGAATTAGCCTGCGATCGCAGCAACTATTGTCGCCACTGCACTACCACTTGGGATCTGTGATTTCTCGCCGCTCTTTCGTACTCGGAATTCAATTTCACCATCTTGCAGAGATTTTCCAACCACAACGATGTATGGAATACCAATGAGTTCGGCATCCTTGAATTTCACACCTGGGCTCGCATCTCGGCGATCATCAAAGAGGACTCGCATTCCGGCGCTCTCTAAATCTGTCGCGAGAGTATTGGCGAATTCGAAGATCGAATCATCTTTACCCGCTGCAACTAAATGAATATCCGCTGGAGCAATTTCACGTGGCCAGTTGAGGCCAATCTCATCGTGTGTCTGCTCTGCGATCGCAGCGACTGCGCGAGAAACACCGATTCCATATGAACCCATGGTGACTACTTGCGATTTTCCGTTCTGATCTAGGACGGTGAGGCCAAGTGCCTGCGCATACTTGCGACCGAGTTGGAAGATATGTCCGATTTCGATGGCGCGATCAATGACAACCGGGGTTGCACATGTTGGGCAGAGGTCGCCAGCTTTGACTTCGACTGCCTCAACAAAAGCCTCTACGGTGAAGTCGCGGCCATGTGTAACAAAGCGTGCGTGCTTATCCTTAGCGTTTGCCCCTGTAATCCAATGAGATCCAATAACGATGCGAGGATCTGCATAGACCTTGATTCCTTGAGCTGCAGCATCTTGAGGTCCGATATATCCCTTGACAAGGCCAGGGAATTTGGCGAAATCTTCTTCTTCAAAGATTCGAATATCTTGCGCGCCAGGGAGATTTGCACCCAATCGCTTGAGATCTACTTCGCGATCACCTGGCACCAAGATTGAGGTTGCAACGCCATCAACCATAACAAGAACATTTTTGAGTGTGTTAGCCGCCGTGATTGGCTCGCTAAACAACCCGTTGTAAAGCTCAACCAGTGAGTCGATGGTCGGGGTGTTTGGTGAATCAAAGACTTCGACAGCTGGCGGTGTCTGACCAGCATAAGCGTCAACCTTAGTGATCATGGCTTCTACGTTGGCGGCGAAACCACACTTTTCGCAGAGCACATATGTGTCTTCGCCCGTGGGGCAAGGAGCAAGAAATTCTTCTGACTTAGAGCCACCCATGGCACCGGACATTGCAGAGACAATATTGAAATCAAGACCAAGGCGCTTAAATGTCTTCACATATGCGTCGCGGTGCTTTTGATAAGAAATTTCAAGTCCAGCATCATCAATGTCAAACGAGTAGGAATCCTTCATAACAAATTCGCGACCGCGGATGATTCCACTACGTGGACGAGGTTCGTCGCGATACTTAGTTTGAATCTGATAAATCGAGAGTGGAAGATCTTTATAGGATGAATATTCACCCTTCACCATCAAGGTGAACATCTCTTCGTGGGTTGGGCCAAGCAAGAAATCATTGCCCTTGCGATCTTTTAGACGAAAAAGATCTGGACCGTATTCGCTCCAGCGGTTGGTCTGCTCGTATGGGTCGCGAGGCAGTAGCGCCGGGAAATGAACCTCCTGGAAACCTGCTGCATCCATCTCTTCGCGTACTACCCGCTCAATATTGCGATAGGTCAGATAGCCCAATGGCAGCCAGGAATAAATACCAGCTGAGATTCGGCGAACATATCCGGCACGCACCAAGAGGCGATGGCTCGCAACTTCGGCATCAGCAGGGTCGTCGCGAAGGGTACGCAAAAGTAAGGTAGACATTCTTAGCATGGTCCAACCTTATCTAATGACGGTTGAATTACTTAATAGTGACGGTTGGTTCTCCAGAAGCAACGCCTGCAGCAGCCATCTCATCAGCCAAACGATTGGCCTCTTCAATCAAGGTAGCCACGATCTCTGATTCCGGAACAGTTTTAATGACTTCACCCTTGACGAAAATCTGACCTTTTCCGTTGCCAGATGCAACGCCAAGATCAGCTTCACGAGCTTCGCCTGGACCATTCACAACGCAACCCATAACAGCCACACGAAGAGGAACGGTCATTCCTTGTAGCCCAGCTTGAACGCTTTCAGCCAAGGTATAGACATCAACTTGTGCGCGGCCACATGAAGGACAGGAAACAATTTCGAGTTTGCGTTGACGCAAGTTGAGTGATTCCAAAATAGAGATTCCGACTTTTACTTCTTCAACTGGTGGAGCAGAGAGCGAGACACGAATAGTGTCTCCAATTCCTTCTGCAAGAAGAATTCCAAAAGCTGTCGCCGACTTGATGGTTCCCTGGAAAATTGGGCCAGCTTCGGTGACACCGAGATGCAGTGGGTAATCACACTTGGAAGCAAGGATGCGATAGGCATTGACCATGGTGACTGGGTCGTGATGCTTGACTGAAATTTTGATATCTGAGAATCCGTGCTCTTCAAAGAGCGATGCTTCCCAGAGCGCTGATTCTGCAAGTGCTTCAGGCGTTGCTTTTCCATACTTAGCCAAAAGACGAGGATCAAGAGAGCCCGCATTTACACCAATACGAATTGGAATACCGGCGTCGCCTGCTGCCTTAGCAACTTCCTTTACCTTGTCATCGAATTGCTTGATATTTCCGGGATTGACTCGAACAGCAGCGCAACCAGCGTCAATTGCAGCAAAGATATATTTTGGTTGAAAGTGAATGTCGGCGATGACTGGGATCTGGGATTTCTTTGCAATAGCAGCGAGTGCATCTGCATCATCTTGGCTCGGCACCGCAACTCGGACAATCTGGCAACCAGCGGCAGTAAGTGCAGCGATCTGTTGGAGTGTTGCATTCACATCAGATGTAAGAGTTGTACACATAGATTGCACACTTACAGGTGCGTCGCCGCCAACAAGGACGTTACCAACTTTGAGTTGTCGGCTCTTCCGGCGAGGCGCAAGAACAGTTAATGGGGCAGCTGGAATTCCAAGATCAACCATGGCTTTATTCTGCCCTAAATTAAAGATTGAAGTGAACTGGATTGAAGATGTCAGCCGCCAGCAGCATCAAAGAGAGCGCAGCCAGAAGGCCAAAGACCACAATTGTGATGGGGGTGAGTACTTCGAGATTGATGGGAGCAGGCTTGGCTTTTCCACGCTTTCGCGCCCACCAGAATCGGATGCCGTCGGCTATCGCTACCGCCATGTGCCCGCCATCGAGTGGAAGAAGAGGCAGGAGATTAAAGATTCCAACGAAAATGTTGAGGCTCGCAAGAATGAGCAAGAAGGTCTGGGCTTTCTCTCCAAAGCTCAGGGTGTGATCACTTGCTGTGGCTGCAGAAGCTTGTGCAACACCAACCACTCCGACTAGCCCATTTGGATCTCGTTTGGCGCCAAGGAATGTTTGGCGGAAGAGAGCAGGGATTTTGGTCGGAAGGGAGATTAGCGAAGTGACGCTCGTCTTAAAGAGGTTAGCTCCTAGGTGATAGGTATCTGATGTTGCTAGACCGATCGGTTCACGAACTAGTCCAATTTTGCTGGTGAAGCCAAGCATTCCGATGCTTTTTCCATCTTCGACAATGGTGGCTGGGATCGCACTCAAGGTAAGCAGCTCTCCGTGGCGCTTAACGACAAGCGTCACACTCTTGCCAGCAGAGGAGCGAATGGTGAGAACGTCATTAGCCCAGTTCTTTACCTTCGTGCCATTAATCGAGATCACTTGATCGCCAGGCTGGAGCCCGGCTGATTTTGCTGGCGATGGGGCTGCGTTAGCAGCACATGCAGTATTTGTCGTGTTGATGCACGGAAGCACGGTGTCGATTGTCGGGATGATCGATGAAGTACCGATTCCGAAGAAGATAACAAATATCAAAACTATGCCGAGAACAAAGTGTGTGAATGATCCAGCGCCCAACACCACAAGCCGCTTTGGAATCGATGCGGCGATAAATG
>CAIWXY010000221.1 GCA_903916775.1 uncultured Actinomycetes bacterium | reverse complement strand
TATTTATCTGGTTAATTTTTTGGCGCCGCAGCTCGGACAGCTGCTGCAACGTTTGTGACAACTCGTGGATCAAAGACACTAGGAATAATGAAGTTGGCATTGAGTTGTTCGGCAGAGACGCAATCGGAGATCGCATTTGCTGCTGCGACCAACATTTGGTCAGTGATTTTATGAATATGACCATCGAGCAATCCGCGGAAAATTCCAGGGAATGCCAAGACGTTGTTGATTTGGTTGGGATGATCGCTGCGACCGGTTGCAACGACCGCTGCATATTTGCGCGCAATCGATGGATCGATCTCTGGATCAGGATTGGCAAGTGCAAAGACAATCGAACCCTCAGCCATAGAAGCAACATCAGCTTCTTTGAGAACGTTTGGCGCACTCACACCAATAAAGACATCTGCGCCGTTCATCGCATCAGAGATACTGCCATTGAAATCACCGGGATTGCAATTATCAACAAACCATTTGCGCATGATGTCATCGTCGCTCTTTGCTTCGCGCACCACACCATCTTTATCAAAGCCAATGATGTTGCGCGCTCCTGATGCAACCAAGAGTCGTGCGACTGCAGTTCCTGCAGCTCCAGCACCAGACATAATAATTTTTACATCGGCAATATTTTTCTTCACGAGCTTGAGTGCATTTTGCAAAGCTGCGAGCACAACGATCGCGGTGCCGTGTTGGTCATCATGGAAAACTGGGATATCAAGCAGTTCGCGCAAGCGACGCTCAACTTCAAAGCAACGTGGCGCAGATATATCTTCGAGATTAATTCCGCCATAGACCGGAGCAATAATTTGGACAGTACGGACGATCTCATCAACATCTTGGGTATCAAGACAGACCGGCCAAGCGTCTACATCTGCAAAGCGCTTGAAGAGGGCAGCTTTACCTTCCATAACGGGAAGCGCAGCCTCGGGGCCAATATTTCCAAGGCCGAGAACAGCAGAACCATCGGTCACTACAGCCACTGTATTTCGCTTAATTGTCAGGCGGCGAGCGTCTTCTTTGTCCGCAGCAATAGCTTGTGAAATGCGAGCAACACCCGGTGTATAGGCGCGCGAGAGATCATCACGAGTTTTGAGCGGAACCTTGGAGGTCACCTCAATCTTGCCACCGAGGTGGAGTAGGAAGGTGCGGTCACTGACTTTACGAACACTGAGTAATGGGTTCTGTGCAATGGCAGCAGTGATGCGCTGAGCATGGTCGCTATCGTGAGCATCGCATGAAACGTCTACGACAACGCGGTCAATCTGTGACTCGACGACATCTAGCGCAGTGATGCTTGCTCCAGCTGCAGTTATAGCGGCGGTAATTTCGGCTACTGGCTGGGCTGATGGCGGCCCATCAACGCGGATCGTAATTGCATAACCGGGACTTGTTGATTCCATTACACCACTCCATATAGTCGATCGCCGGCATCCCCAAGACCAGGGACGATGTAACCCTTTTCGTTGAGCTTGGTATCAAGTGCCGCAGTAAGAATGTTGATGGTGATTGAAGAATCTAGGTCGCCAAATTCTTTTTCCAGCGCCGCAACTCCTTCTGGTGATGAGATGATGCAGATAACAGTGATATCTGATGCGCCAAGATCAAGCAGATAATGAATTGCTGCGACAAGCGTTCCACCTGTAGCAAGCATGGGATCTAGAAGAAAGCATTGACGTCCACGTAGATCTGATGGCAAGCGATTGGCATATGTTGATGCTTGGAGTGTTTCTTCATCACGCACCATTCCTAAAAATCCGACCTGGACAGATGGAATCAGTCGGACCATTCCATCGAGCATGCCAAGTCCTGCGCGCAAGATCGGGATAACAACAGGATCTGGTTTTGTCAGAAGCGCACCATCGGCCATTGCAACGGGGGTACGTACTTGGGTTGGAGTAGTTTTAATTTCACGAGTAGCTTCATATGCCAACAAGGTGACGATCTCGCTGATGAGTTCACGGAAGATAGACGTCGGAGTCTTCTCATCTCGAAGGACCGTAACTTTATGTGTAATTAATGGATGATCTGAGACGTGAACTTTCATACCCTTCACTTTACAGTGGAGGCTTGCCCTTGTCGCTAGCCGATAACGGTGAAAGAATGTGGCTATGAACACCGTCGAAAGCTCTGGTAATTCTTCACGGAACGATGACGACTTTGGAGTTATTGCCTGGCACGAGGATGGGGTCTGGAGCGTCTCCCAACTAGCGGGAACCCGAGATTTGAGTGAGATCATCGACGTCCTTAAAGGTCAGCAGACCAACGGTGGCGCTGTCGCACTGATTGCGATCGATGAGGAGTTCTTCATTATTGCCCGCGCGCGTGGTGCGCAGCTGCAGGTGATGCTGAGTGATGTGACCTACTCGGCTGAGTACGACATTGCCGCCGATGTTATCGACATGTTGGATCTGCCTTATCCAGAAGAAGATGATGAGCCACAACCTGGTGGAGATATTGCACTTCTTACCGATCTTGGTGTGAGCGCTATGGAGCTAGAACTCATGAGCGATGATCTGGATCTCTATCCAGAGGAGCAGATCACTGCGCTCGCTCATCGCTTAGGATTTGGTGAACAGTTCGACGAAATTTATGAGCGACCATAAATTCAAAGCTCCTATGGAGCAGGCACTAGAGATTGCGCGACAAGCTTTACTCAGTGGGGATGTTCCCGTTGGTGCTGTTGTGCTCGATGAGAACGGCACAGTCGTTGGCGTAGGACACAATCTCCGTGAGGCCGAACATGATCCGACGGCACACGCCGAAATAATTGCGATGCGACAAGCAGCTAGAGCACATAATAATTGGCGCCTCGATGGTCACACACTTGTTGTCACTCTAGAACCATGTGCGATGTGTGCTGGTGCGATTGCTCAATCACGCATCGCAACTCTCGCATTTGGTGCGTGGGATGAGAAGGCTGGCGCAGTTGGATCGGTCTGGGACATTCTGCGCGACCCACGAAGCCCACATCGGGTTGAGGTTATCTCAGGCGTAATGAAGGACGAGTGCGCCGAACTATTGCAGAGCTTTTTTGCAAACCTGCGCTAGTTCTTTAATGTTCTTTAATGCGCCCCGCTTAGATAATGATTTCGTAGGATGGATTGAGGATCACGAGCGATCCCTCGTTCTCTCCCACCATACCTTCGGCACAGACAGTTGATCCGATCTCAAGGCCAGTCACTTCTCGGCGACCAATGAACTGAAGTGTGATTCCACCAGTCTCATCCCAGATCTCTACTTCTACATGCGGAGATGAGTTAGCAGCTGCATTGCGGATTGAGGTCACATGGCCACGAACGTGGGCTCGGTGACGCCAGGTCGCTGCAGAGATCGGCTGGACATCTTCTGCGTAGTGGCTGGTTTCAGCATCGACATCAGGAGTGTCCTCGACTCGACGAGTCTGAGGTTTTGGAGCCACTTCTTTTTCAACGAGATCGGTTGTGGCTTCATCTTTTCTATAGATGCCGCGACCCGAGATGATCTTGTCGACATCGAAAGGAATAATCGTTGCAACAACACGTGGTAGTTGTGAGATAGGTGCAGAAATTGCTTCAGCGGTGCGATCGTGAAGAAGGCGACCTAAGAAACCAGAATAGGCGCGACGAGGAAGAAGCAAAGTAAGTTCAACATCTGGCGCAGTTGTTGCGCGAATCGCATAATCAACAGCAGCATTAGCAAGGCGACGATCAGGGCAATCGATCATCTCGAGTGAGACATCTGCGAGTGCAGGATTTTCCATCCAGGCGCGCTTAACTTCATCGGCGTGCTGATCATCGATAACAAAGTGGACTGCCTCGAGACTACGTGGGTTGAGGCTGCGGGCATAACGCACTGCGCCAACTGTTGCGATATCTACTGAATCAACCAGGACTGTCACAACGTGACGAGAAATCGTCACTGCGCGAGAACTATCTTGATTAATCTTGAGTGCAGCTTGCTCCATGCGATATTGGCGGTTGAGGCGAATCAAGGCGAGCGTCGCAATTGGGAAGATCAGAACAATGAGCCAAGCACCTTCGGTGAACTTAACTACAGCGAAAATAATAACGACAGCGAATGAGACGCTTCCAGATAGGAAGTTGATAAAGAATCGAACTTTCCAGTTCTTCTCCCGACGAGTCCACGCGCGTTTGGCCATTCCAAATCCAGCCATTGTGAAACCAGTGAACACACCGATGGCGTAGAAGGCGATCAACTTCGCGACGTTAGAACCAATAACGATGAGCAGTGTTGATGCTGCAATTGTTAAGAAGATGATGCCGTTTGAGAAGACCAGGCGGTGTCCACGCTTGGTGAGCTGACGAGGCAAGAAACCATCTTCGGCAATGAAATTCATCAAGAATGGGAATCCGCTAAATGGCGTATTGGCGCCGGTATAGAGGATCAACATCGTTGAGAACTGCACGAATAGGTAGAGAACGTGGCCCAAGGTGCCGTGACCGAGAACGACATCGGCGATCTGTGAAACAACGGTAGGTGTTCCAGCTAGGTATGGAACAGCGTGAGTTGCTTTTGCGAAGAATGAGATTCCAAGAACGAGGCAGCCCAAGATGGTTGCCATGATGACTGTGGTGCGGCGAGCGTTGTTACCTTCTGGCGCTTTGAAGAGTGAAACGCCATTTGAAATCGCTTCGAGGCCGGTGAGCGATGAGCCACCGTTTGCGAATGCTTTGAGCAGTACGAAGATTGAGGCAGCGGTAATGAGTTGTTGTGAGTGCCCAAATCCAACATTGCCTGAGTTCACCACGACGTGATGCAGAGTGTGTGCGAATTCGCGATAAATACCAACGACGATAACGATGAAAACAGAGAGCACAAAGAGATAAGTAGGCGCAGCAAATACGCGACCAGCTTCTTTTACGCCCTTGAGGTTTCCGTAAAAGAGAATTGCTACAACACCCAATGTGATTGCAAGTGAGTAAGAAGCAAGCCCTGGGAAGGCAGAGGTAAGCGCAGAAGTACCCGCTGCGGTTTGGACTGCAACAGTCACGATGTAATCGAGCATCAGTGCAACGGCTGCGATCTGTGCGACGACAACACCAAAGTTGTCTCGCGCCACAACGTAGGAGCCGCCGGTCTTTGTGTAGACCATCACGACCTCTCGATATGAGAGTGTGACGATCAACAAGACGGCCAAGACCACCATGGTCATTGGCATCAAAATGCTAAAGCCAGCTAAGCCAAATGCAGGCAAGAGGTAATACAAAATATTTTCGGTGCCATAGGCGGCAGATGAGATGCAGTCGGAAGAGAGAATGCCGAGCGCAAAAACTTTAGAGAGTCGTTGGTGCGAAAGGGTGTGACGGTTAAGCGGACTTCCGAGGAGCGCTTTCTTTACTTTGTAAGAAAGTGGATCTCTCAGGTGCGCATGATCTGCGAGAGCTTGAGGCTTTGGGGCGTCGTCAGTCCAGGCTTTTGGCACGGTGTCCTTCTTGTACTGTGAGGGAGAGCAGAGTTAGATTTTAGGGCGTGATCTAGCACAATGCCACCATGGCCCCCAGTCGCAGTACTTCGCAGTCAGCTCTTCGCGCAGTCTGGGCAATCCGCACCCTCTTCTTCACTATGGGTGCACTTTCAATGGCGTGGACCCCGCGGATTCCGGAGATTAAGCGCTCGCTCGGCGTTAATAACGGCCAATTTGGTCTCATCCTCTTAGCGTCCACCGCTGGTGCGGCAATTGGTGCCCAAGTGTTTGGTCGCTTAGTCCACACATATGGCTCGCAATTGGTCGGACGCTTTGTAACGATTGTTATGCCTGTTGGCGTGATTTTGATGTCGCTCTCTACTCACCACGTTTTCTGGCTCTGTTTATTCCTCTTCTTTATGGCGCTGGGAATGGTGGCTGTTGATCTGGTGGCCAACACCCAAGCCGTAGCCCTAGAGAAGATACTGGGCCGTCGCTATATGGTCGGATTCCACGGTATTTGGAGCGTTGGAACCTTCTTATCGACAATATTCGGCGGAGCTGTTGCGCGCTTCATCTCACCTGAATCCAACATGATGGCCGTTGGCATAACCGCGCTGATTCTTAATCTCATCGCAATTCAATGTGTCCTCACTAAAGAGGTTGATGGTCACAAAGGTGATTCCGCATCCGAGGGATCGATCCCACTCTTTGGCAAGAAGTATCTGATTTTGTGGTTACTTGGCTTTGCGATGATCGGCGCATTTCTTCCCGAAGGTGCAGTGAGTGACTGGAGTGGAATTCTGCTCCGTGAAAATATGGGATTCGGTAAAGGTGTAAATGCGAGTGCATTCGCTTGCTTCGCACTGGCGATGATTGTCTCTCGTCTCAACGGTGACAAAGTATTAGAAAAAATTGGCCCAGCTCGGACTGTGAAACTAGGTGGATACCTTGGCGGAATTGGAATGGGAGCAGGAATTGCTCTCGGTGTTCCGCTCTCTCATTCTCACAAACCACTCGCCTTAATCGTTGTCGATCTCGGCTTTATTCTTGCGGGAATCGGAATTGGCCCAATGGTTCCTGCGATGATGTTGGCGGCAGCTAACTTGCCAGGTATCGCTCCATCGGTTGCGTTGGCACGTATCAGCATCATCGGACTCGCAGCGTATTTCATCGGCCCAACACTTACTGGTGGATTGGCGCAGTGGTTCAACCTTCCGGTTGCGCTCGCATTCCCGGTACTCACATTGCTCTTCGCAGGTTGGATCTCTCGCGTAATGAAGTAGTTGCCGAACCGTTAGCCCAGCAGGGCTAATCGTGCTTCGGTATTTGCAAATTGCTCCCGTAAAATTTGGATATTGTCTTCGTTGCTTTCAGCCATCGTGTAGGACGAAAGTATGTTTGAAAAAGTTTCTCCGCCATCTTCGGATAGTTTAAAACACGAGCGATCTGAATCTAATTG
>CAIWXY010000220.1 GCA_903916775.1 uncultured Actinomycetes bacterium | reverse complement strand
GATATAGAGCGCAAGATCTGCAGTGGATGCATAACGCTTGGAAGTAAATGATGAGATCGCTGCTGCTACACCGGCTAGCACTGAGAACATCAGTGCAGCTACTGGAGCGCTGCCATAACTTGCGACCAGGGTCATCTGGTTAGCATTTTCTAACTTATCTTTTGGAACTAAGTTAGGGACAGATGCTTCTTTTGCGGGTGACCAGAAGAGAGTGATGGATTCCACGATCACAGTCGCGGTGTACAACCACACGTAGTTGTGAACGATAGGAATAGATGCGTAGAAACCAAAGCGCAGAATGTCGCAGACGATCATCAGGCGACGACGATCGAAACGATCTGCGATTACACCAGCGATAGGTCCGAGCAAGACTGCGGGGAGAAGGCGCACGATAAATACACCTGCGATAGCAAAGTTAGCTTTTTTGTAATTTCCACCTGCTAGCTCGAGTGCGAGCGCAGTTGTGGCGAGCAAGCCCAGCCAATCTCCAAACGAGGAGAAGGCCATGGAGTACCAAAGGCGTCTAAAGGCCGGGATGGCTAAAACGCTTCGTGAATCCGTCTGCGCCGGGGCGCTGGGATACGGCAGAGCTTGAGACATAGGGGCAGTCTAAGGGTTGGCTACTTTGCCTTTCCCGGTGGCTGCTTTCTTCTTGGTTTTGGATGCGCCTGTGGCTTTAACGACCTTCGAAGTCAGAGTTGGGGCGCTCTTTTTGCCTCGCGAGCTAGATGATGCGGCCTTTTTGGCCTTTTTCTTGGTGGGGGCGCCGCCATTTTCGGCCTCCCAGGCGCGGCGGCCAGCCAAAAGCTCCATTCCACGCTCGAGCGTCAGGAATTCGATGGTGTCACCCTTGCGCAGGGTGGCATTAGTCGTGCCGTCGGTGACATAGGCGCCGAATCGGCCATCCTTCACCAGAACCGGTTTTTGGGATTCGGGGTCGATACCCAAGTCTTTGAGTGGGGGCTTTGCGACCCCGCGGCGGCGGACCTTTGGCTGCTTATAGATCTCGATCGCTTCGGGAAGTTCGATCGTGAAGAGCTGGTCTTCGGAAGTCAGAGTCCGTGAATCTGTGCCATGCATGAGGTATGGGCCGTAGCGACCATTTTGGACGGTGATCGGTGCATCTTCATAGACACCAAGTGTGCGAGGCAGCGACATTAGTTTGAGCGCATCATCGAGTGTGATGGTGTCGAGTGACATCGTGCTCAGTAGCGATGCGGTCTTAGGTTTTGGATCATCCTTCTTTTTGCGAGGCTTCTTTAGCTCGCCAGTTTTTTTATCGACCACCATCTCTGGCTCTGGCAATACTTGAGTGACATATGGACCATAGCGTCCAGATTTTGCGATCAGTGGATAACCAGTTGCAGGTTCGATACCAAGTTCGCGCTCACCTGATGGTTTAGCTAATAGTTCTAACGCAACAGCGAGTGTGAGTTCATCCGGCGCCATATTTTCTGGGATGTTGGCGAACTTTCTGTTATCGCCCTGACCTTGTTGCACATATGCGCCAAATTTGCCGACGCGAATTTCAATGTCATCGCCAAGCTTCATGGTGTTGATCTGCTGGGCATCAATCGCACCTAGATCTTGCGAGAGCGCTTCTAGCCCTGGAACATCATCGTGTCCGTAATAAAAATCGTTGAGCCACTCCACGCGATCTGCTTCACCGTGCGCGATCTTGTCGAGGTCTTCTTCCATCGATGCGGTGAATTCATAATCAACAAGTTTTGCAAAATGTTGTTCGAGTAAGCCCGTAACGCTAAATGCTAAGAATGTTGGGACGAGAGCGCGGCCACGTTTGGCGACATAACCACGATCTTGGATTGTGCTGATGATTGATGCGAATGTCGAAGGGCGACCGATCCCTAGCTCCTCTAACTTCTTCACCAACGTTGGTTCGGTATAGCGCGCAGGTGGCTTGGTTTCGTGGCCTTCGCATGAATAGTTTTTGACGGCCATCGCATCACCCACAGCCATTGCTGGCAGGCGCTTTGAACTCTCATCGACATCTTTTGAATCGTCTTCGGCGATATCTTCATACGCAGCTAAGAAGCCAGGGAAGGTGATGACGCTGCCATTAGCGCGGAAAATGGCGGCCTGGCCTGACTTGGTGGTGACATCAAAATCCACGCGCATCTGCATTTTTTTGGCATCGGCCATCTGCGATGCAATCGTGCGTTTCCAGATGAGGTCATAGAGTGCAAACTCATCACGTGATAACTCTGGCGCTAGTTGGCCTGGAGTTTTAAAGATATCTCCCGCAGGGCGGATCGCTTCGTGAGCTTCTTGTGCGTTTTTGGATTTGCCTTCATAGATCCGTGGAGTTGGTGGAACAAATTCCTTGCCGTACAAACCAGCTGCTTGTTCGCGCGCGGAAGCAATTGCTGATTGTGAGAGCGTCACTGAGTCGGTACGCATATATGTGATGTAGCCGTTTTCGTACAAACGTTGTGCGACTCGCATTGTTATCTGCGAACCCCACCCAAGTCTTGAGCCCGCATCTTGTTGCATGGTTGATGTTGTAAATGGCGCCTTAGGTCGCTCGGTACGAGGTGACTCCTCTGTGCTCTTCACGGTGAGTGATCTCGACTCTAAATTCTGAGTGAGTTCATTTGCACTTGCTTCGTCGAGTAACAGGATATTTCCTACTGATTTTTCTTTAAGTGCGCCGAGATCATCAAAATCATTTGTTGTTGCTACACGCTTGCCATCTACTGAGAGTAAACGTGCTTTAAATCCTGCCGCGCATTCAGCCGAAATATCCCACCATGATGAGGAGATAAATGCCATGCGCTCACGTTCGCGCTCCACAATCAGACGAGTTGCTACCGACTGCACACGCCCGGCAGAAATTCGGGGCATGACTTTCTTCCATAAAACTGGTGAAAGGCGATAACCATAGAGTCGATCGAGAACGCGACGAGTCTCTTGCGCGTCGACCAATCGATAATCTAAATCGCGCGTTTGGTTAGCTGCTTTTTTGATCGCATCTTCTGTAATTTCATGAAAGACCATGCGCCTAATCGGGATTTTTGGGCGCAGGACCTCGATCAAATGCCATGCGATCGCCTCGCCCTCGCGGTCCTCATCGGTAGCCAGAATGAGCTCGTCGGCGCCCTTCAT
>CAIWXY010000219.1 GCA_903916775.1 uncultured Actinomycetes bacterium | reverse complement strand
TTTTTCGTGCCCTTTCTCGTCTTTCTCGCAAACCAATTGCAAGCAGACTCAGCGCTAAGACCAACACGGCGACCCAATCGTTCAGCCTTACTCCCCACAAGTGATGGGCATCATCTATACGCAGGGCTTCAATCCAGATTCGACCTACGCAGTAGCCCGCGATGTAACTGAGAAATACATTTCCGGGAGTCAACTTTTTCATGGCAGGTAGAAACGTAATGAGAATCGCGATAAAGATGCACCAGATCGCCTCGTAGGCAAATGTTGGCTGAAACGTTGCGTAACTCTGATAACCGATGGGTCTATCTCGCGACGGAATTGATAAAGCCCAAGGCAAGGTTGTAGGGCGGCCAAATAGCTCGCCATTAAACCAATTACCAAAACGACCAATCGCTTGAGCACACAAAATTCCCGGAGCAAGGCAATCCGCGAAGATGGCGAAGGAACGTGAACGTTTGGCTTTTTTGAAGTAAAGATAAGTAGCCAGAGTTCCGAGAAGCACCGCGCCCCAGATCCCCATCCCGCCATTCCATAGGCGAAATGCGTTGGCTAAATTTCCGTCTGCGCCAAAGTAAAGCTCAGGAGTAGTGACGACGTGATAGATCCGACCGCCGATGATGCCTGCTGGAATTGCATAGATAGCAACGTCGTAAATCTCGGTAGGAATTCCACCTCGACTCACATATCGCTTTTGCCCTATCCACATCGCAACAATAATTCCAAGCAAAATGCAGAGCGCGTAAAAATGGATGGATAAAGGCCCCAACCCCACCGAAGATCTCGATGGGGTTGGGATAAAACGCGAAAACACGTGTGGTGTTACTTCACACCTGCAGCTTTAAAGGCAGCCTGAAATGCGACTGGGTCAAGGTAATCAGCCTGAGGCAACGTCTTTCCATTGATCAATACAGTTGGTGTGGAGTTGATGTTCTGGGAACCAGCGTAGTTTTCAACATTGTTGACCCAATTAATGTATTGACCTTTATTGACGCAGTTGTCGTAAGCCGAGGATGTGATGCCAAGGCTCTGGCCTAATTGCACCAACTTAGTGTTGGTCCAGGTGCCGTCGTTTTCAGTAGCTGGCTGATTTTGATACAGAGCCTTGTGCATCTCCAAGAACTTACCTTGGTCAGATGCGCAAGCAGAGGCGGCGGCAGTCAAGATTGACTCAGGGCCAATAAATGACATTGGGTGGTAGACAGCATGGATCTTGCCAGCTGTCACAAGGCCATTGATATAGGTGTTGTTGACTGCCTCAAAATCACGGCAGTGAGGGCACTGGAAGTCTTCGTAGAAATCAACTTTTACAGGAGCGCTCTTATTAAATTCGATGCCATAACCATCGCTTGTAGCGACAGCGGATGGCGCTGTGGCATGAGAATTAGTGCGACTCTTTGTAATGGCAGTGATAGCGCCAACAACAATGACGAGGATGATCATGCCGATCACGATGTTGCGAGTGCCATTGTCCTTCGCTTCCAACTTACTCTTCTTTTCTTTCTTAGCCATTACATCTCCTCATTCACTATTTTCTGACCTTCTGAAAATTTTGCTTTAAACGGTTAAGCGGTTAAGCGCCTTTACGATCATCTAGCCCAAACTTACCGCCTGGAAAGCGCATCAGGAATGCGGCGCACAGGACTAGTCCGGTGTCACGCATAATTTCGGTGGCATAGACCCATGGGTGAACTTTTCCATCAGCGGTTATGCCGCCGTTTCCAAAGCAGCCACAGTTAATTGGCAGCTTACGTGCCCACGCTTGAGCGATCGCAACGATAAAGAGAAGCATAAGAGCGCCGCCTGCAAAGCCGGACCATTTGACCCAGATACCGACAATAAGCAAGAGGGCGATCCCAATCTCAAGCCAGGGCAGGATCAATCCGAATGAGTTAGCTACTCCGGTAGGCAATATTTGGTAGACCCGAACGGAGGACTGCGCTTCAGTTGGAGCCATAGCCTTAATCCAACCAGCGGCCAAAAGGACGCCTCCGAGAATCAGCCGCGCTAAGAGCGTGATCCATGGTTGGGCTTGTGTGGTGAAAAATTTCTTCATGAGCGAACCACCTCTTCAGCAATTGCTGCCGAGAGCGCTTGTGCCAGCTCTCTCACTCGAGCAACCGCGCTATCTAGCGTTGGGGCTTCTTGAACTAATTGAATAAATGCAGAACCAACAATGACACCGTCGGCATACTGCGCTACCTCTCTCGCCTGTTCTGGGGTAGATACTCCTAATCCAACAGCAACCGGCTTTTCGGTCACTGTGCGCAACCGCGCGACAAGATCTTTCGCGCCGGAAGTCACAGAATCACGAACTCCTGTTACACCCATGAGCGATGCAGCATAAATAAATCCAGAGCTATTAGCAGCAACTTTCTTCAATCTTTCATCACTGGTACTTAGAGCCACAACAAATACTCGATTGGCATCATGCTCCACGCTTGCCTGCATCCATGGGTCGGATTCTTCAACGGTGAGGTCAGGAGTGATCACACCACTTCCACCATTCGCAACTAAATCGCGAGCAAAGTTTTCTACGCCATAACGTTCAATGGGATTCCAATACGTCATGATCAGAGTTGGGGCGAAATCAGAGACTGCAGCAACCGTTGCCATCACCTCTTGCGCAGTGGTTCCCTGTCGAAGCGATTGTTCCGAAGCCGCCTGGATAACGGGCCCATCCATAACAGGATCGCTATACGGGAATCCAATTTCAATTGCGTCTACTCCGCCAGCAATCATCGCTTTGATAATTTCAATGCAACCCTCTTGAGTTGGAAATCCAGCAGGCATATATCCAATTAACGCAGCGCGCTTCTCGCTGCGCTTCTTAACAAATAAATCTTCTAGAGGCGTAGTCATTTATAGTGG
>CAIWXY010000218.1 GCA_903916775.1 uncultured Actinomycetes bacterium | reverse complement strand
GGCTTCCATGAGGGATACGTATTTTTCTTAACGAGGGAGTGCCACGGACTCCATGAGTGAGGAATACCAAAAGGAAGATTAAGATCTCCGATGATGAGTTTTTTCCCGGGGAGTTCTTTCATCACACGCTGTAGTTTGCGAAGTTGCAGATAATTGACGATTGGAACAAATGAGAGATGAGTAACTGCAATTGTGTAGCCATTGCTCAATTCCGCAATGAGTGCCAGACGCGGTTCATCTTTTATGTAGGCGATTCGATTTCCTTTAGCGCTACCCACTAAGAGCGGAAGTCCTATAAGCGAGCGACCTAACTCAACCCGTTGCCAGCGAAGGACAGGTATCCTCGAAATCAATCCGATTCCGTACGATGGTTGATCGAAGTGTGCGTGCAAAACTGCTTCGCGGGCGTGGGGCTTTCGCCATTTCACTCCCGGGGTCCCAATCACCGAGCGTGCGTAAGCCCAATGGGTGGTCTGGAGAGCGGCAGCGATCTGCGCGACCTGTTTGGCGCCACCTGACCGTGGTTGATTCTCGTCAACCTCTTGGATACCCAGAACATCGACATCTAGTCCCGCGAAAATCTCCGCCAGATCCGGGGTCGGGTTTTGGGGCAAGGGGGCGCTGCCGTGCAGCAGATTCCACGAGATGACCCTCATAAGGGCAGGCTAGTAGGGTCGCCTCCTAATGAAAATTCTTAATTTGCCCCTGTCCCGTTCGGTCGTTGACCGCGCCGCCCATGTACGCACAGATCCTGCCGCTCTAGATGCCGCATGGAGTAAGGCCAAGATCATCCATTTCAACGGGGAGGGATTCCTCCTTGAAAATGGAGCGCTGCGTTATCTGAGTGCGCAAGAGATCGCGGGTAGTGGCGAGCGAATCTTCCTTGGCGAACATGCCGGAGATTCATACTTCATGTGGTGTGCGGCCCTCAACATCGGCGCCGAAGATCACTATCAAACTCTCCGCGCCATTGGTCATACTCTCAGTGATTTGGATATCGGTCTTGCAGTTCATGGACAGGCGATTGCACTTTGGCATCACCAGACACCGCTATGTTCGAGCTGTGGATCGGCTCTTGTTCCGGCCCAAGGTGGCGCAACACGAAAGTGTGTCGGCGAAGGGCATGAACACTTTCCAAGAACCGACCCAGCAATTATCGTTTTAATAAAAGATCACAGCGATCGAATTCTCTTAGGGCGCCAGAAAGTATGGCCCGAACATCGCTTCTCGACCTTCGCTGGCTTTGTTGAATCAGGTGAATCGATTGAGCAGTGTGTTGTTCGTGAAGTCTTCGAAGAAGCCGGTGTTGCTGTAGACGAAATTAATTACTTGGGATCTCAACCTTGGCCATTCCCGCGCTCATTGATGATCGCGTGTGAGGCCACCATCGTTGATCCCGCAAATGCTCGGCCTGACGGTGAAGAGATTGAAGAGATTCGTTGGTTTGATCGAGACTCTATCTATGCAGCAGTTCAAGAAGGAACGTTGTTGTTGCCGCCAGCGATGAGCGTTGCGCGCGCAATGATCCAAGCCTGGTATGGAGATGACCGCCCGGAGTTATCGACCGCCGAAACTTGGCGCAATTAAGACAATGAACGCCGAATCCATTCTTGCTGGCTTAGATCCAGAGCAGCTTGAAGTAGTTACCAATGTTCGCGGCCCAGTATGTGTCATTGCAGGAGCTGGAACCGGAAAAACGCGAGTCATTACCCATCGAATCGCATATGCAATTGCGACGGGTGTTGCAGATCCCAACAAGACACTTGCGTTGACTTTTACCGCTCGCGCCGCAGGTGAGATGAGGGCTCGGCTTCGCACGTTAGGCGTTCCAAACGCTGCTGCGCGTACCTTTCACAGCGCTGCACTAAAGCAGCTGATGTACTTCTGGCCATACTCATTTGGCGGATCTTTTCCGAAGTTATTGACCTCCAAAGCTGGATTTATGTCAGAGGCTATGGGCCGAAGCGATACAACCTTGGTTCCCGGGGTCGCAACGCTTCGCGAGATTAGTGGTGAAATTGAGTGGGCTAAATCCATGGAGACTTCGCCATCAGATTATGTAGAGGCTGCACTTGCAGCGAATAGGTCACTACGCATCCCGAATGGCCGTTCTCATAAAGATAATTACTTTGAGATAGCTAAGGTTTATCAATCTTACGAAACCCTCAAACATCAAGAGCGCGTCATTGATTTTGAAGATGTGCTTCTCTTGACAGTTGGGATGCTTGAAGAGGATAAAGATGTACGTGAGCGCGTACGAGATCAGTATCGTTATTTCACGGTGGATGAGTATCAAGACGTTTCACCCTTACAACAACGCTTACTCAATCTATGGCTAGGTAATCGTGATGACATTTGCGTAGTTGGAGATGCAGCACAGACAATTTACTCATTCGCTGGCGCTACATCTTCGTTCCTACTTGGCTTCACTCACAGATTTCCACAATCAGCCGTGATCAGACTTAATCGCGGATATCGCTCCACCCCCGAAATTATCTCGATGGCTAACTCGGTGCTTAAGCTTTCTCGCGAAGGTTCGCACCAGGAATTAATTTCGATGAATGAGCGTGGTGAAGAACTCGACTTACGCGGATTCACTGATTCGCGTGCCGAAGTCGCTGCAGTTGTCGAACGTATCGCTGCGCTGAATAACTCACATTCAGATATCGCAATTTTGGCTCGTACTAACGCGCAACTCGATCCATTTGAACAGGCTCTCAAAGCGCGCAATATCGAAACCCAGCTCAAGAGCTCAGAGAGATTCTTTGATCGAGTCGAGGTTAAGGATGCGATGCGCACGATCCGTAGCGCCTCAGTCCTGCCGTGTGAGGGTGATTGGGTTATCGAACTGAGCTCAGTACTGCGGCCTTTTGGCGATGGTGACTATGTCCGAGCATTTATCTCACTGGCCCAAGAGATGAAGTCCAACGGCACCGATGGCCCCAACGCCCTGCGCGCCTTCCTGCGTGAGCTCGAGGATCGAGCCGAACAGAACAATCCGCCGACTCTGCCGGGGGTAGTGCTGAGCACTCTCCATGCTGCCAAAGGCCTTGAGTGGGATCAGGTCTTTTTGGTCGGAATTAATGAGGGCTCGCTGCCGTACGGCAGAGCAGATATCTCAAGCACTCAGCTTGAAGAGGAGCGACGCCTTTTTTACGTTGGAATTACTCGAGCCAAATCTGCGGCTCACCTCTCGTACTCAGGAACCCCGAGTCTCTTTCTGGAAGGGCTCGTGAAGTAGGACTGGTCCTTGGTTGCATAAGGGCGTCATAAGAAATTAATTAGGTTGCGCCCAGCAATTGCAATCCGTTACCCTTAACCAATTCGTCGACCAGGCGAAATTATTACAGGAGGCTCACGTGTCACAGACACTCGTAAGTGCAGGTACATCACGTACCTCTACTTCGCGCGCCTCACGTACTGCCGCTCATTCACATACCGCCACATCCCACGTTGCTTATTCATGGTCAGCCAAGAATTTTGCAGCCTATGGAGGGTGCGGAGCCTGGAGATCAATTCGGTAAAACCGAAAAGACCCACCAGGGGCCGCACATCCAATCGGATGAGCGGTCCTTTTTCTTTTATCCGCAATAAATATAAAAAAACTCAGATACGAAGTCGAGATATGGAGGTGAGAACGGTGAGCGTTCTCTTCAGTGAATTGTTGGTCCCTGGGTGGGCTGATGGCGAGATGATCGGATTGGGCGATGTGACAGGTGAAGTCGCGTTGCCTTGTCACAGTGCTGATCCAGAGATCTTTTTCGCAGAGGACCTTCCCGGCGTTGCAGCTGCGAAAGCGCTCTGTGCTGGGTGTCCTATGGTGAGCGCATGCTTACAAGGCGCGCTTTCTCGCAGCGAGCCCTGCGGTGTCTGGGGCGGTGAGCTCTTTGTTGACGGACGTGTTGTTGCAGCTAAGCGCACTGTTGGTCGTCCACGTCGAATAGTTGAGTCTGAGCCAGTTCGTGAGGTTGCGCTCGCAAGCTAACGTGCTGCCTCATCAGCACATCCGCACTCGCTATGCATCGACCAGTACCTTCTCTCAACGCCTGCAAATGGATACAAGAGATCGAGCCAAGCTGATGCACCAAGGAGTGGACTTGCTCCTGTTGTAATGAATTCGGCGACGGCACTGCTCACCAGTCCCGCTACCAGAGCGATAGTTGCACTTGGCAGCTCGCTCCGTACGCTCT
>CAIWXY010000217.1 GCA_903916775.1 uncultured Actinomycetes bacterium | reverse complement strand
CTGTTGCGGCTTTGTAAGCAGCAAAGACTTTGCGATAGTCATGTCCGCCGCGCTTAAGCGCCCAAATCTTCTCATCGCTCCAGTCGGCAACCATTGCTGCAGTTCGTGGATCGCGACCAAAGAAATGCTCGCGCACGTATGCGCCACTTTCTGCTTTAAATGTCTGGTAATCACCATCAGTCGTGCGATTCATCAAATCAACGAGTGCACCTTCGGTGTCCTTAGCAAGAAGTTCATCCCATTCGCGACCCCAGACAACCTTGATGACATTCCAACCGGCGCCGCCAAAGATTGATTCAAGCTCCTGAATGATTTTTCCGTTACCGCGAACTGGTCCATCCAAGCGTTGCAAGTTGCAGTTAATGACAAATGTTAGGTTGTCGAGTTTCTCGCGCGCGGCAAGACTGATTGCGCCAAGAGTCTCTGGCTCATCGCACTCACCATCGCCAAGAAATGCCCATACATTCTGATCGCTTGTGTCTTTAATTCCACGACCGTGGAGATAGCGATTGAAGCGAGCTTGGTAAATCGCGTTGATTGGACCAAGACCCATAGAGACTGTTGGGAACTGCCAAAAATCTGGCATCAAACGTGGATGCGGATAAGACGAAAGACCGCCGCCGTCGTGTGAGAGTTCTTGGCGGAAGCCATCCATTTCGTGCTCGGTTAAACGCCCTTCCATGTAAGCGCGTGCATACATTCCAGGACTGGCGTGTCCTTGGAAGAAGATCTGATCGCCGCCACCTGGATGATCTTTACCGCGGAAGAAGTGGTTGAAGCCAACCTCATAGAGCGATGCTGAAGATGCATAGGTAGAGATGTGGCCACCAACTCCGATGCCAGGGCGTTGGGCGCGATGAACCATAATCGCTGCATTCCAACGCATCATTGCGCGAATACGTCGTTCAATCGCTTCATCGCCAGAGAACTCAGGCTCTGTTGCTGACGGAATAGTGTTGATGTAGTCGGTGGTGCGAAGTTCTGAGACGCCAAGATTTTGTTGCCCAGCTCGTTGCAGTAGTGAGAGCATCAAATATCTGGCGCGCACCGGCCCAGCGGCAGCGAGAACGGCATCGAGGGATTGTTTCCACTCGGCGGTCTCCTGCGGATCTGTATCAACCAATTGGTCGATGAGGCGGCCTTGATCTTCAAAGTTTTGGCTCATGCGGATAGTTTATTCACGTTTAGGGGGTTGATTTCTCACCCAAACCTGTGTGGACTACTCCCATGATGGCAACGCCTCACGGGGTCACGGCAACTATCGATCGAATGGGGATTTCTTCGGGAGAGCTGATTTTGGAGCTCGGTTTCGACTCAGACTGTGACGACCAGTTGCACGCCGCCCTAGAGGTGGCCAGCGGACAACCTTTGATCGGATATGACGCGGATGAAGTCGTGGATGCGGTCATTCTTTGGTGGCGAGATGGTGATGGTGATCTCGTCGATGATCTGGTCGATGCTCTGACGTATTTGAGCGAGAGTGGTCCTATCTGGCTCTTAACCCCCAAAGCAGGGGCAACTGGACACGTAGAGCCCAGCGATATTCAAGATGCTGCCCCAACGGCTGGACTGACTCAGACAGTGACTTTCTTGGCAGCCCCAGGGTGGAGCGCGACAAAGCTAGTGGCCAGAAAGGCTGGCAAGAAGTAATTCGGGCTTAGAAGTATCCTTAAGACATGACTCTAACTATCGGCCAAGTGGCTCCAGATTTCACACTCAATAACCAATTCGGTGAGAGCGTCTCGCTCTCTTCATTCAAGGGAAAAAAGAACGTCATCATCACTTTTTACCCATTCTCATTTACGGGCACCTGCACCGGCGAACTATGTTCACTTCGCGATGATCTAGGTTCATTCCAAAATGACAACGCGGAGCTACTCGCGATTTCCTGCGACAGCATGTTTACTCAAAAGGTCTTTGCAGATCAAGAAAACTACAAATTCTCCGTGCTTTCAGATTTCTGGCCACATGGCGCCACCGCCCAGGCTTACGGCGTCTTCGATGAGGCACGTGGCTGCGCGATTCGAGGCACCTTTATCGTCAATAAGGAAGGCATCTTGAGCTGGCAGGTTATCCATGGAATCGGCGATGCTCGCGATTCAGCCGAGTACAAGGCTGCGCTCGCTGCCCTGTAATCGCTCTTTTCGGGTTTCATACGCACGATAAGCACAATTTTTTGGTCAGGCGCACTCTTACTAGTAGAGTGCGCCAGTACCTAAAACTCAATACCCAATTTAGACCCAATTACTGGGGCGGTTAGCTCAGCGGTAGAGCGCTTCGTTTACACCGAAGATGTCGGGGGTTCGAAACCCTCACTGCCCACCAATAGGTATCCTGACAATTCAAGAGATGGGAGGCTGGCCATGAAGGCACTTCCCGAAGATCAGAATCTGCTCATTGATCTCCAACTCATCGATAGCGCTATAGATCACGCTGGCATCCGTCTGGCAAAACTCCCAGAGCGCGAACAGATTGTTGCTATCCATAAGCGCCTAGAAAATACTGCAGTCGAGCTCGCTGTCATTGAAACCGAGCTAGCCGACGTTGCCATCGAACTTCGCCGTAGCGAAGTAGAGGTAGAGCAAGTCAGCGATCGTATGGCTAAAGATGAGGCCCGTCTTGCATCAGGTAGCGCCACGCCTAAAGAACTCGAACAGCTCCAACACGAACTGGCATCACTTGCCAAGCGAAAAGCAGAGCTTGAAGATGGCGAACTTGAGATCATGGAAAAGCATGAGTCGGTTCAAAAGCGCGTTAATGAGTTGCTCAATGATCAGGTCGGCCTCAAGCAGCTTGAACAAGAGCTGAATACGCGTTTAGAAAGTGCGACAACGGAGATCAACAAAGAGATTGAATCAAGCAAAATTGAGCGCGCCGCACTCGTTCCAAAAATTGATACACCGCTTCTCGAGCTCTATGAAAAAATCCGCAGTTCGGCGCATGGAGTTGGAGCCGCACTCTTGGTTGGCAACGAATGCAAGGGTTGCAATTTAGCTATCAACGCAATCGAGATGGAGCGCATCAAGACGCTTGCGGCAGATGAGGTTTTGCGTTGCGAAGAGTGCCGTCGAATTTTGGTCCGTGCCTAACAATGGCTCGCACTTTTCATATAACTGCTGACGGTGGATCGCGCGGCAATCCTGGCCCCGCAGGTTATGGTGCAGTAGTTAGTGAAGATGGCAAAGTTATTGCCGAGCTCTTTGAAGCAATCGGAATCGCATCAAACAATGTCGCCGAATACAGGGGACTCATCGCAGGACTCCAGAAGGTCCACGAATTAGATCCACAAGCAACAGTTACTGTCGCGATGGATTCCAAACTAGTTGTTGAACAGATGTCTGGCCGCTGGCAGATTAAGCATCCCGATATGCGCGAATTAGCTCGGCAAGCTCGCGATGCCCACGATATGTCGCGAGTCAGCTTTTCGTGGATTCCTCGCGAAGAGAATTCACATGCAGACCGGTTGGCTAATAAGGCACTTGATGGCGCAGCTACAGGCGCAGGTCTTACCGGCAAACCACAACTCAACTTTCTTACAGAGCGTTTAGTAAGTGATGAGACCCCAACAACGATTATGTTTGTCCGTCATGGCGAGACAGTACTTACGCCATCGCGCAGATTCTCCGGAATCGGTGCAATGGATCCAGCCTTGACCGATAAGGGAATAGCTCAAGCACAGGCTGTCGCCAAGGAGATCGCTGCGCGTAAGCCAGATATTTTGATTGCATCACCTTTGCTGCGTACAACAATGACCGCTAAAGAAGTCAGTGATGCGACTGGCCTTGATGTGATCTTTGATGACCAGTGGTATGAATGTGATTTTGGAAAGTGGGAAGGGTTGACTCCTGCTGAGGTTAAAGAACAATTCCCAGATGAGTGGAGCGCCTGGCTTTCATCTACCTCCTATCGTGTTCCAGGCGGAGAGTCATACGCAGAGGTGGCTTCACGCGCGGAAGCTGGGCTCAATGATTTAGTTCTGCAATACCCAGGCAAGAAAATTTGCGTTGTCACACACAATATTGTGATTCGTGGACTTGCTGCAATTGCCATGGAAGCGCCACTTGAAAGTATGTATCACGTTGATATTTTGCCTTGCAGTATTACAACAGTGGCCGTTTGGCCATCTGACGGCCTTCGAGCGCTCAAAGGCTTGAGCGAGCGTTCGCATATCTCCTAGGAGTCTCAATGAGCGATCAACTTCCAGCTATCGACCCACAAACAACTGCACTCATCTATGGTGATTACCAGGTTGGGATTGTTGCTAACTATCCAGATGCTGCGCCAGAGATGATCCGTAAGGCAACAGTAGTTTTGGAACGCGCGCGTGCTCTTGGCCTTAGTGTTGGATTCATCCGAGTTGGATTTAATGAGGAAGATTACGCCGCAGTTCCAGAAGAAAATAAGGCTTTTGGGCCAATGGCTGCTGCCCGCCGCTTTCCTGCAGATGCTCCTGAAAGCCAGATTGTTCCTGAATTAGCACCTCTGCCTGGCGAGATCGTTGTTCGCAAAGTTCGCTACGGTGGATTTTCTACTACTGATCTTTATGAGCAACTTAAGGCGCGTGGAGTAAAGACAATTATCATCAGTGGAATTGCAACGCGTGGAGTAGTCCTCTCAACTGTTCGCGATGCTGCAGATAAAGATCTTCGTATTTTTGTCATTAAAGATCTCTGCCTTGATGCAGATCCGCAGATTCATGAAGTTCTGACCGAGAAAGTATTCCCAGCCCAAGCGTGGGTAGTGACGAGCGATGAATTGCTCGCTCATCTGGCCAACTAGTCATCAACTAGTAGCTGCTAAAAAACACGTATGAGCACCGAAAGACTACCCAGCTCCTTCCGTAAAGTATTTGCCGCTGGCGCACTTTCCAATCTCGGTAATGGTGTTGCGGCCGTGGCGTATCCTTGGGTTGCATCTTCTTTAACACGCTCACCTCTGTTGCTCTCTCTCATTGGATTGATGTCGACCCTCCCGTGGTTACTTTTTAGTCTGCCTGCTGGAGTATTTATCGATCGCTTTCCACGTCGGACAGTTATCGTCTGTACGGATATTTTCCGAGGCGTAATCACAGCGATCGTTGCATTGGCACTTTTAATTGAGCGCTCACATCTTCACCTGCTGACTTCACATCTAGTTGGAGTAAAAATCCACACTAATGTTGCTCTTTATAGCTTGCTGCTTGTCGCATCCTTTCTCCTGTCATGTGGAGGAGTGCTGGGCAACGGGGCATCACAGACTTTTGTCCCCATGATTGTGGAAGGCCCGCTCCTTGAAAAAGCTAATGGTCGGCTATGGAGTGCAGAATCGGTCACGGAGAACTTCCTCGGTCCGCCACTGGCTTCACTCCTGCTCGGCTTGAGTGTTTTTGCTCCGCTGATCTTTGATGCAACAAGTTTCTTTGGTTCTGCCGGTTTGCTTGGCCTGATTGCCTCCTCCCTTATTCGTTCGCAGGCGAAGTCAGAGTCGGTGCCCGATTTTAGGCGTGAGATTAAAGAAGGCTTGACCTGGCTTTGGCACAATAAATTTCTTCGGGATCTTGCAATCATTTTAGGATTTTTTAACTTTATTAGCTCGATCTTCTTCTCGGTATTTATTCTTTTTGCACAAGAAGATCTTCACACCACAGTCTTTACTTACGGATTGCTTGTTACTGGCGCAGCAGTCGGCGGAACGCTTGGAGGAATTTTCGGCCCTAAGCTCACCAAGAGAATTGGCCGCGGAAAGATTCTCACTTTTGCGCTTGTGGTTAATCCATCGATGTCTCTGATCATGGCATTTACGACTCATTGGGAAATTGCCTGGTTGCTTGGTGTGGTCGAAATGTTTGCGGCCATCTGTTGGAACGTGGTGACCGTGACCCTTCGTCAGGAAATTATTCCTGACCACTTACTTGGTCGGGTGAATAGCGCATATCGATTCTTCGGCCTGGGTACACAACCACTTGGCGCACTATTTGGCGGTGGGCTTGTGAGTATCGCGCTTCATTACTTCTCGCGCACCCTCTCGCTTCGTTTACCAATGTTGGCAGCAGGGATACTCGGAATATTCATGGCGATCTTCGCTTCGCCGCATCTAACGACTGCAAAAATTGAGGCAGCTAGAGCAGTAAGCAAGTAGTTAGATAACTTTTGAAAGGAAGCCCTTGGTGCGTTCGTGCTGAGGATTGCCAAGCACGTCTGATGGATCTCCAGCTTCAACTACTACGCCGTTATCCATGAAGACCAGTGAATCAGCGACTTCGCGTGCAAAGCCCATCTCGTGTGTAACCACGACCATGGTCATCCCTGATCGAGCAAGTTCCTTCATGACATCGAGCACTTCGCCAACAAGCTCGGGGTCTAGGGCGGATGTTGGTTCATCAAAGAGCATCAATTTTGGCTTCATCGCTAGTGAGCGAGCGATCGCCACGCGTTGCTGTTGGCCACCCGAAAGGTGAGCAGGGTAGTGGTCTGCCTTTTCGCCTAGGCCCACACGCTCAAGCAAAGCCTTGCCTTCTTTGATTGCAACATCTTTGTCGATCTTCTGAACGCGGACCATGCCAGAAATAACATTGTCGAGCGCTGTCATATGAGGGAAGAGGTTGAATTTCTGGAAGACCATTCCGATGCCACTGCGTTGCTTTGCAGCTTCAGATGGCTTTAATTCATAGAGCTTGCCGTGCTGCTCGCGATAACCAATGATGACGCCATCGACACTAAGTCGACCGGCATCGATCTTCTCTAAGTGGTTGATGCAGCGCAGAAATGTGGATTTACCAGAACCCGAGGGTCCGATGAGGCACATTACCTCGCCACGCTTAACTTCGAGCGTAATTCCCTTAAGTACTTCGTTAGATCCAAACGACTTATGAATCTCGTGTGCACTCACCATTAGGTCTTTACTCATGATTGAACTCCAATCATCGGGCTATGACCACGCGCAAATCGCTTTTCAATAAAGTATTGAGCGAACATGAGAATCGTGGTGAAGAAGAGGTACCACGCGCATGCAACCATCAAAAGTGGGATCGGGTTGTAGATCTCATCCGAGATGTTTCGTGTACGCGCATAAAGATCGGTCACGAGTGGCACCGCAGTAACAAGCGATGTGGTTTTAAGCATCGATACGATTTCATTGCCCGTTGGGGGAATAATGATGCGCATCGCTTGAGGGATGACAATAAAACGCATTGTGGTCCACCAGCTCATGCCAAGTGACTTTGCAGCTTCCTCTTGTCCGTTGTCGACTGAAAGCAAACCTGCGCGAACAATCTCTGCCATGTAAGCAGCTTCGTTAAGCGAGAGGCCGATGATGGCAAGCCAGTACAGCGATGCTGTCTGACTAATAGCAAAGTGCACACCTAGATAAAAGTGACCAAAGTGAATGTCGGGGATACCGATGAAAAATGAGTGGTAAATGGTGGAGAGCAGACCCCAGAAAACTAGCTGTACGTAGACAGGTGTTCCACGGAAGATCCAGATGAATACCCATGAGACATTGCGAAAAACCGGATTGGGCGAGCGGCGCATAACAGCCAGCGCAATTCCCAGAAGGATCGCAAAAAACATCGCGATGATGGTGAGGGAGAGAGTTACTCCAGCTGCTTTAAAAACGCGCGCGTCAAAGATGTACTTGTTGAATGACTTCCAGTCGTAAGCGCTGCGATGCGATGCATCGACAATAAATGCGGCTGCGACTAGTACAAGGTACAGAGCCGCTGCCCACCGTAATGGGTGGCGCAGCGGCACTGCCTTAATTGCGGTTTTAGTTGATTGCGCCATCAACAGTGAATGACTTAACAGCGCCTGGTGTTACGCCCCACTTAGCAAGGATCTTGCCGTAGGTGCCGTTCTTGCTGAGATCTGTAAGTGCAGCAGCAATTGCCTTGACCAATGTTGAACCCTTGGCTGTTGCAACACCGTATGGTGCAGAACCGTAGATTGCGCCATCAAGCTGCAACTTGCCAGCACTGCGGTGTACCGCATCTTCTGTTACAGGAGAGTCAGCAGAAAGAGCTTGAGCGCGACCAAGTTGGACAGCGTTTGTTGCTTGATTCTGATCATCGAATGAAAGTGTTGTGATTGGCTTCTTGCCAGCCTTTACGCATGCAGCAGACTTAGCGGTGAGGTCATCGACTTCGGTGCTACCTGTCTGAGCTGAAACTGTAAGACCACAAGCGTTGTTTGGATCAACAGCCTTCTTGCCTGCAAGTGAAGCCCATTGGGTTCCTGCAACGTAGTAGTTAGCGAAATCAACTTGAGCTTCGCGAACCTTTGTATCTGTGAATGATGAAAGACCAACATCGTACTTTCCACCCTTAACAGCAGGGATGATGGTGTCGAAGTTAGCGCTTACAAAGTTAGCCTTGACGCCGAGGTCTGCAGCAACTGCGTTGAACAGGTCGATCTCCCAGCCGATTGCCTTGCCATTTGCATCCAAGTATTCGTTTGGTGCATATGTGGTGTCGGTACCGACGGTGAGCACTCCAGCCTTCTTTACGCTTGCTGGAAGAAGTGATGCAGCAGATGACGCTGCGAATGATGGTGTTTGAGCGAAAGCAAGTGCGCCAGCAACGACTACTGCGGCAAATGCATATTTCTTAGTGGACTTCACGGGTTCTCCTCTGATCGGTGAGGATCCGAATCTTACCCACGCTCACCACTGGGGTTGTAGTCCAAGGCGGGGTATTCTGAGCCCACTGAAGAGTCGTCTGGGTCATCGCGTTATCCCTATTAATAGGAATACCGAGGAAAGTCCGGACTCCGCAGAGCAAAGTGATGGCTAACAGCCACCCGGGGCGACCCGCGGGAAAGTGCCACAGAAAATGACCGCCTCGGCTTGCCGAGGTAAGGGTGAAACGGCGGTGTAAGAGACCACCGCGCCGGTGGTGACATCGGCGGCAAGGCAAACCCCACTTGGAGCAAGACCAAAAAGATGGCGCTTGAGAGCTGCTCGCTCGAGTCATCAGGTAGGTTGCTTGATCGCGCGAGTAATTGCGCGACTAGATGGATGATGACCCATTCGCGCAAGCGATGGACAGGATCCGGCTTATAGGGCGACTCTTCTTTAAATACATCGATGAGGGCCATTTCCTGTGCGGAGATGGTCACTTTTCTATTACAGGTTTAAACAAAACCTAAACAATATTTGCGACTATTTGTGGGCAAAAACGTGGGCATGTGGGCAAAAACGTGGGCAAATTGCAGTGATTTTCGTACACATCTTTTACAATTTAACAATGGAACCAACATATGTAACTGGAAAACCAAAATTGTGGCTTCGCCTAGAAGGCCTCGTTCTCCTTATTGCCACAGTCATTCTATTTTCAGGGCAAGGACAAAGGTGGTGGCTTTATCCAGCACTTCTTTTGGTTCCCGATATATTCATGTTGGGATATTTAGCCAATACTAAATTAGGTGCTTTTTTCTACAACCTTGGACACAGTTATTTTGCCCCAGCATTGATGATTCTTCTTTCTTGGAGAGCAGAAAGTAAAATCGCTTTGGCTATTGGCATTATCTGGCTCGGCCATATCGGTTGGGATAGATTCTTTGGGTATGGCCTCAAATACGATTCAGATTTCAAGCACACACACCTTGGAGACTTAAACAAAGTTAAAAAACCTTTGTAAAACTTTACAATTCTTTGTGGGCAAGTTTGTGGGCATTCCCGCTATTTGAGCGTGAATCGAAAGCATCCGGCTTATAGGGCGACTCTTCTTTATATATCCTCGAAAATCATCAGCGGGGTCTTCCAAATTGAAGGGCTGAGAGCATCCATGCCCGCTCGAGAATGGGCATTATGAATAGAGTGGCGAATTGCATTTTTACTGAATCGGACCAGTACATAGGCAGTTGGAATTTCAATGAAGCAGGCTGAGGAAATTGCTAGTCTAAAATCCCAACCTGGATTAGAGGTGATTACATCAAACCAAGAATCAATAACTAAGAAAGTCGCTGAAACCATTGCTCCGGGGATCGAAGCTTGCCGTCTGTTCCATAGCGCCCAGCTTGTTGCGATAAGGGTAGTAAGCATTGCGAAGTCATATCCAAACCATGCCACATTCCAATGTTCGGCACGATAAGAGGTTGGTAGGGCATTTAGAATATAGATCATCCACGCAACCAAAGAGACGCTCGCAATAACTAAGAGCATGCTTTGAATTCGATGCCGTTGCATTACATCCCTCGCTTTAAAACTTGATTACACAAGTGATGCTAAGGGAAGGGGAACCCTTCTTGTATGCATGGTTAGGTGCCAGCACTCATTCCCAAAATTCTATTTGCCATAATATACCCCTAGGGGTATGCTCTTATAGTGATAGACCAATGGGGGTTTCAAAGTGGCTAGAATCATAATTCTTGGTGCGGGAGTAGCAGGTCATACCGCTGCTTTACATGCGAAGAGGATGCTGGGCAATGAGAACGAAATCATAGTTATCTCGCCGAACTCAAAGTACAACTGGATTCCATCAAATATTTGGGTTGGCGTTGGAAGGATGAGCGCTGAGCAAGTGACATTTCCCCTTAAACCTGTCTACGAGAAAAAAGGGATCATTTTTCATCAGGCCTTTGCTCAAGAAATTCATCCCGAAGGTGACTCGAAGACCAGGTCTGGCTATGTTCAAGTCACTTACACGGACCCATCTCACAACGCCGAAGTTGCAAAAATCGAATATGACTTCCTCGTAAACGCAACAGGTCCAAAGCTAAATTTTTCAGCAACACCTGGCCTAGGACCTGACGGCCACACAGTTTCGGTCTGTACTTATGACCATGCTGAACAGGCGGCGAAGGCATTAGCAAATGTCATTTCAGTAATGAAGTCGGGTAAGCGACAGGCTATTGTGGTTGGCGCAGGTCATGGAACTTGTACCTGCGAAGGGGCCGCATTTGAGTATGCCTTCAATGTCGAGCACGAAGTACGTTCGGCGGGTGTACGAGATTTGGCTGAAATCACTTACATTACTAACGAATATGAACTAGGTGATTTCGGAGTTGGTGGCCTGATTTTCTCTCAACAAGGGTTCCAAACTTCCTCAAAGATGTGGACGGAATCCCTCTTCCGCGAGCGAGGGATTCGAGCAATTCTCGGGGCACATGTTGAGAAGGTCGAACCTAATGAAATTCACTATGAACTTGTTGACGGTACCAAAGACATTCTTAAATTTGATTTTGCAATGCTACTTCCCCCCTTCCGAGGCGTTGATCTAAAAGCTATCAATAAAAATGGGGTAGATATTTCAGATCAAATTTTTGCATCATCAGGGTTCATGAAAGTTGATGCGGACTACTCAGGAAAACCGTATGAAGAGTGGACGGCATCAGATTGGCCGAAAACCTATCGAAATTCAATTTATCCAAATATATTTGCGGTTGGAATTGCTTTCGCACCTCCACATCAAATATCGAAACCACGTAAATCTCCCAACGGAACATTGATTGCACCATCACCTCCTCGCACCGGTATGCCGTCGGGAATTATGGGGAAAACGGCAATAATGAGCATTCGAGAACTCATAAAAAATGGAGCCAATGCGCATGTATCTTCGGCTTCAATGTCAGATATGGGTGCAGCATGCGTGGCATCGGCTGGCTCTGGTTTGCGGCGAGGATCAGCGGCTTCCATGACTATGTATCCCGTGGTTCCGGACCATATTAAGTATCCAAACACAGGAAGAAGTGAGGCTGAGACTTTTGGGGAAATTGGCCTAGCTGGTCACTGGATCAAACTTCTTCTACATTACTTGTTCATTTATAAAGCCAAAGGTCGCTTTGGTTGGTTCATGATTCCGGAATAGAGAGAAGAAATCAATGGAAAATCCAAACGAAGTTATTTCTCGGGCACCACTTCCAACTGAGAAAACTTTACGACAGCGCAAGAATATCCTTATTCAATTACGACGCTTTTTGGCTATTAATATAAAAATGATGAAGATGATACGAAAAGGTCATCATCCTATGGAGAAGAAGGGATAGTGACGCCTGTGGCTAAAAAAGACCCAACTCATGTTCTTCAAAATGAGGAAATAATTTCAGCAATATCAGCGCGAGTAAAGCGTGCGCAAGGCCAGCTCGGCGCCGTGGCTCGCATGCTAGAAGAGGGGCGCAACTGTGAAGAAATTGTTCACCAAATGTCCGCGGTCTCTAAAGCTGTAAACACGGCCGCGTTCACTTTGATATCGGCGAGCCTCGAAGAGTGCATTGTTGAGGGCCGCCGAGATCAAAAAGCGGTAACTGAAAAATTACTGAAGTTATTCCTGAGTTTGGCGTGAAAATGAAGAAAATCGTTGTAATTGGTGGTGTTGCTGGTGGCATGTCCTTTGCTGCGCGAATGCGCCGTCTTGATGAAAGTGCAGATATCACCGTTATCGAGAAGAGTGGTTTTGTCTCTTACGCGAACTGTGGATTGCCATATTACGTAGGCGGAGTCATCGAGAAGGAAGAATCTCTTCTCCTCCAGACCCCTGAAAGCTTGTGGAAGCGTTTTCGTCTAGACGTTCGCACCAAATCAGAAGTTCTCACCATTGATCGCGCCTCAAAGCAAGTAGAAATCCTCAATCATGTGGATGGCGATAAGTACTCGCTCTCCTACGACTATTTGGTGCTCAGTCCTGGTGCCTCCCCTATTCGACCTAATCTTCCAGGGATTGAACGGTCGCTATCACTTCGAAATGTCGAGGATGTGAAGAGGATTTTTGAAACTGTAATCAAGAAACCTTCCTCAGCCGTTGTGGTCGGAGGAGGCTTTATTGGCCTGGAGATGGTGGAGAACCTCGTACACCGTGGAATTAAAAGCGCAATTGTTGAAGCGGCAGATCAAGTTTTGATGCCGCTCGATCCGGAAATGGTAACTTTTGTTCATCATGAATTGATCTCACATGGTGTCGGTCTCCATCTTGGATCAGCACTTGCTTCGATAACCGATGATTCAGTAATTCTTGCAAATGGCGAGGAAATTTCCGCTGAACTTATCATTATGGCGATTGGCGTGCGTCCGGAAGTAACTATTGCAAAGGCGGCTGGCCTGGAAATCGGCGATCGTGGGGGAGTAAAAGTCGATGAATTCAATCGTACGAGCGATTCAGCTATCTATGCGGTTGGTGATGCTGTAGAGAAGATTGATTCGATTGATGGCCACGGTGCTCTTGTGCCGCTTGCAAATATTGCCAATCGCCATGGCCGAGTTATTGCCGACCGCATCGCTGGAAGAAAAGTTAGGCCGGTAGATGCTCAAGGAACGGCGATTGTTAAAGTATTCGACCTTACGGTCGCTACTTCTGGATGGAATGAGAAACGATTGAAGGTCGCTGGTCGGGATTTTCTAGCTATCCACAGCCATCCAGCTTCGCATGCAGGTTACTACCCTGGTGCGCAAGGGATGTCACTAAAGCTTTTGATTGATCCGGACACTCATCAAATACTTGGAGTGCAGGGAGTTGGCAAGGAAGGTGTGGACAAGCGAATTGATGTGATCGCCACTGCAATGCGTGGCAGTATCACGGCCCCCGAATTAGCAGATCTCGAACTTGCCTACGCGCCGCCATTTGGTTCAGCAAAAGATCCTGTCAATATGTTGGGGTATATCTCTGAAAATGTACTTGGCGGATTGACGCCTACAGTTCAATGGAGCCAGGTCGAAGAGAAGGTATCCCAGGGCTACTCAATCGTGGATGTTCGAACCACTGATGAAGTCGATCGTGGAACTTTGCCCGGAGCAATCAACATACCGATAGACGAAATCCGTGCACGCAAAAGCGAACTTCCGCTAGGAAAGATCCTCGTGACTTGTCAGGTCGGGCAGCGAGGGCACGCAGCAACACGGTTACTTCGTGAATTGGGATACGAGGCCGTCAATCTCGATGGCGGATATATGACTTGGAGTAATTCACCAGCAAACAACATAGAAAAGGTAGGAAAGTAGATATGTGTAGCAGAACTACATGCCGCAAGTGCGGTAAGGCATCATGGTCAGGTTGTGGGCAGCACGTTGATCAAGTAATGCGTGGAATTCCAAAGTCCCAGCAATGCCAAGGTCATCAGAACGATCCCAAGGAGCCAGGTCTCTTGGCTCGCCTATTTGGAAAGAAGGCATAACCATGTGCAGCGCAGTTGGTTGTAACACATGCGGCAAAGCGACTTGGGAAGGCTGTGGTCAACATATTGAAGAAGCGCTCGCTGGTTTCGCAGAAGATCAGAAATGCAACTGCGAGAGCAGTAGCGATCTATCAGCCTGGCTTCCCGGTAACTAGTGGAGACTTCAGCCGGGAATTATTGGAGAGAGTCGCTAGCGGCTTGGGCTATTCCACAAGAAATTCTTGATCAAGCGACAGAAGATCCTTGGATACATCCGCCAGTGATGTTCCAGCTTCCCGATGTGATCGAGGATTCGATCTCTCACCAGCGGGCTCGAGAGGTTTTGACTGACGGGGAT
>CAIWXY010000216.1 GCA_903916775.1 uncultured Actinomycetes bacterium | reverse complement strand
GGCTACGGTTGTCATTGTTAAGCCATATGTCTGAAAAAGATAACCGACACCGAGCAGAGTGCCAATAATAACTCCGCGCAAGAGAAATGCTTTATTAATCTCTTTAAATGCCTTGGGGCGAAGAAGGGCCATGAGCAGAGCCGCAGCGATAAAACGCCATGCAAGAAAAGAATTCACATTTGTTCGAACCAATGTGTTCTTCATGAGCGAGAAGGTGCTACCCCAGATAAGTGCAACGCTAGCAAGTAAAATCAGGGGGACTGTGTGACGCTTGCCCGAGATCATTTGCGCTTGGATCTCATCTTCTTAAGAAGTGCGATCTCTGCGCCATGCTCGGGTTCCTGTCCGGGAGTTTCAAGAATAAGCGGCGCATTGGCAACAGCTGGATGCGCAATGAGTTCTTCGAAAGCTTTGAGTCCAATTTCACCTTCTCCTAGATTTTGGTGGCGATCTTTGAGCGCGCCACATACATCCATAGAGTCGTTGGTGTGAATAAGTTTGATGCGCTCGATTCCTACAATGGATACTAGGAGGTCAAGGGTTTGCGTCATCCCACCCTTTTTAGCAATGTCATGTCCCGCGGCAAAGACGTGGCAGGTATCTAAGCAGACGCCTACTTTTGGGTGCCATTCAAGGGCATCGAAGTATTTTGTTAGGTCATCAAGTTTCTTTACAAGCGATTGACCTTGTCCTGCAGTTGGTTCCAAAAGCAACCATGGATCATCTTCCTTCAGCTTTTTCAAAACGGGCATCATGCCCTTGTTGATCTGCTTCCAGGCTGTCTCGACATGAGATTCATCTACCGCAGAGCCAGTATGAATGACTGTTCCAAGCGCGCCGATTTCACGAGCTCGCTTGAGTGAATAAGCAGTCGAAGCGACGGAGTTTTCGTACGTGCTTACTGTTGGAGAACCTAGATTGATGAGAAATGGTGCGTGTACGTAAACCGCTAAATCATGTGCAGTGGCTTTTTCACGAAAAGCTTTGTCGGCCTCTGGGTTGGCTTCTGGCATCGCCCAGCCACGAGGATTAGATGCAAAAACTTGGATAGCTTCAGCCTCGGTGGCAATCGCATAATCAATTGAACGTTTGGCCATTCCGCCAGAGGTAGGGGTATGGGCTCCGATACGTGGGCGATTAGCTGGCATGCTCATGTGACGAAGCCTATCGGATGTGCTTTGTGGATAAGGCTTGGGCTATTTGAGCGTAATAGTTACGACAGAATTGCGATTCACTTCACTTCCAATGGCAGGTGAAACCTTGAATACGCGGCCGGCGCTACTAATTTTGCCAACTCTCTTCACGACAACGCGAAGTTGTAGATTTTCAAGGGCGATAGTCGCTGCGCTTTGAGTGAGCGAGGTGATATTTGGAATAAAGACTTTAGACGATCCTTGCGAAACAACGATCGTAATAGTCGATCCAGCTGGAGCGGATGCTGGAGCATCCGGTGTTTGGGAGATGACATTTCCGGCTGCAACAGTGTCACTAAAACCAAAGATTGAATTCACGACAAACCCTGCAGCTGTGAGTTCGTTCTGGGCTTGATCTCCACTCATGCCAACATACGAAGGAATGGTAATTGAGGCTGTACTGCTCGGCGTTGTGGCAGCGGAGGCACTTCCTGTTGGGGTTGCTGTTGGAATCGGTGTTGGAGTTGGAGCCTCGGAAGGCTGCGGTCCTCGTGAAATATAAAGCGAAACAACTCCACCCTTCTTAAGGTGGCCACCACCTCCTGGGGTGGAGGAGATCACCATTCCAGCCGGGATGGATGGATCGTAAACATTTGAAGCAACGGTAGAACGCAATCCAAGCGCTGCAAGAGTTGACGTCGCATCACTTGTACTCAAACCTGCAACGGAAGGAATTGAAATTCCGGCTCCAGGTCCGCTGAGTTCATACCAAGTACCAGCTAGGAGTGCGAGGAGAATGATCAGCGCAATACTTCGATTTCGACGAACTCTCTTTGAACTCTTTCGACGAAGCTGCGCAGTCTTGCTCATTGCTGGTTCCTCTACTTCAATCGGTACGGTTGGGTTTCTCACGCGTTCAACAACTGTATTTCCAATCCGGACTTCAGGACGTTCTCGGCGTTTTGTTCCGGTGGCTTTCTCGCTTCCAGCACGAACAGGTCGCACCGGTAGATCTAGCTCCAAACTAAGCTGCTTTTTTGATGGGTCCAAGCTAGCCGCAATTACTTGCATCGCATCTTCTAGCTCAGCCGCATCTTTAAATCGTTGATCAGGATTAATTGCTGTAGCTCTTACAACAAGCGCATCAAGGGCAGGTGCGATGGAAGGCACCAGAGTGCTTGGCGCAGGGATTTTCTCGTTGACATGCTTGTAAGCAATTGCGATAGGTGATTCACCTTCGTGCGGCTTCTTACCTGTGAGAAGTTCGAAAAAGACAATACCAAGAGCATAAATATCGCTGCGCGAATCAGAGACTCCACGTTGAACTTGCTCGGGGGAGAGATATGAGACGCTGCCGAGAATGATGCTTGATTCCACAGTCATAGTTGCACCGAGTCCGCCGCCACGAGCTAGCCCAAAGTCAGCGATCTTGATTCGACCGTCTTTAGAGATCAAAATGTTCTCGGGCTTAAGATCACGATGCGTGATTCCGAGCCTGTGAGCCTGGGCCAGCGCGCTCACAACTGGAGTCATATATTTGAGGAGATCTTCTGTGCTGAGTTGGCCTTGTTGCGCCAAAAGATCGCGCAAGGTAAAGCCATCAATAAATTCCATCACAATAAATACGGCGGGTGACCCACCTGTATTCCAGCCTTGATCTTGAATAGCGACAACATTGGGGTGGGTGATAGCCGCAGTAGCTTTGGCTTCGCGGATAAATCGCTGCACGAATTCTTCATCATTGGCAAGATGAGGATGCATAATTTTGACGGCCACTGGGCGGTCAAGACGCAGGTCGATGGCTTTGTAGATGCTGGCCATGCCGCCAGAAGCGATCAACGATTCAAGTTGATAACGCCCATCAATAATCTCACCCGTCATATCTGACACAGTTAAATCTTAGAGCCTGCCCTGTCCGTTCATCTCGAAATCGGCTGCAAATACTGTGCCTTCTGTCGCAAAGTGCGCCGCAGCAAGATCCTGGAAGCGTCGCATCTGTTTTTCAAACTCGTGCGGATCGGCCACGTTTTTTTCATCACGCTCAAGCACGCGCCGTAGCCCAACAACTGGTTCGATTTCGACCCAAATTTTAGTATCGACGTGAGCTCGAATAGCTCGCTGCCCAGCCCCCACTCCTTCAAGGATGAGATGATCAACGACTGGTATTGAGATCTCATCTCCGGGAGCCAGAGTGGTCCAGTCGAGCGCTCTGAATGTGAAACTCTCTTTATTGAGGTGTGCTTGCACAATAGAGATCAATGCATCTGTAAGTGGCTCACCCAAAGGATCGTCCCAACCCTGATACAGATCATCCATATGAACAACAAATACAGAGCCTCTATCAGAAAATGTTTGAGCTAAGTGGCTGGCAAGTGTTGTCTTACCGGCTCCTGCCCAACCGTCGATCGTCGTAATCATGAGACGAGGTTAGCGGGCAGCAATTGCTCGAAGGTATGCAGGAAGCGCCACTCGCAATCTGCGCCAGGTGGATGTCGTAGCCCGCTTTGTAAAAATCTGATAATCGATCTTCTCAACTTCATCAACTATTCCGCAGTACAACTCACTTGCGGCTTCGATACATGCTCTACTGGAGGCTTCTAATTGCATTATTCCTGGAGCTGCCTCGGCTTGAAGATCCCTGACCCGTTGGATCTGAGCTTTTAGTGCGTTTCGGATTTGCGGAGTTACTACGCGATCATTGAGCATCTCATAGCTCACTCCATGGTCGGCTAACTCTTGGATAGGAAGGTAAATGCGGCCACGGTCGAGATCTTCACCGACATCGCGAATAAAGTTTGCTAACTGGAATGCGGTTCCGAGATTTTCTGCGGCTTCGTAGGCTTGTGGGGAGAGTGGACCAAGGATCGGAACCATCTGTAAACCAATGACGCTGGCACTCCCATAGACATATTCCATGAGGTCATCGAATGTTTGATATTCACTGATCGATAGATCCATCGTCATCGAATGGATAAATGCTCGGAAGGTATCGATCGGTGTATTAAATCGATTGACTGTGTCAATGAGGGCTCGCCCTATGTGATCCTGGCTTGAACCGCGAGCGATATCGGCCAATATGCCATCGCTCCAGTTCTTCAAGAGCTCAGTTTTCTCTTCAATCGAGAGTGGTGACTCTAAATCATCGACAATCTCATCTGCATATCGCGCAAATCCATAGAGCGCATGAACGAATGGACGTTTGTGCTTGGGAAGTAAGAGCGTTGCAAGATAGTACGTCTTACCGTGGAGTGAATTAAGGCGCTTGCACTCTTCGTAGGACGCCCGAAGCAGTGGATCTGTTATCCCAGCAGCGCTCAATTCATCCATGATGAAAATCTTTACTTCACTGATCCAACAATGCGCTCTGCAGCCAGACGGCCCGAGATCAACACCATGGGGACACCAACACCAGGTTGTGTTCCAGAACCAACGAATACAACATTCTCAAAACCTGCCGCCATATTTGAAGGACGGAAAGGTCCTGTCTGGAAGAAGGTGTGCGCGCTGGCGAACGGTGCGCCACGTTCCATTCCTTGGGCTTGCCAATCCAACGGTGTCGTCATCTGCTCCACCTCAATAGATGATGCAAAATCTGTATATCCACGTGCTTCCATCGTGCGAAGCATCTGATCGCGATAGAGCGAACCTTGCTTTTTCCAATCAATATCGGCGTCAAGATTGGGGGTAGGGAAGAGGATGTAATACGAAGACTTACCTGCAGGAGCCAACCCTGGATCGTCATGAGTAGGAATCGTGACCAAGAAACTTGGATCGCTCATCAGCTTTTTCTGGGTAATAAGTTCGTCGAATACGCCATCCCAAGACTGCCCAAAATGAATATTGTGATGGGCAAGTCGATCGTATTTCTTCTCTGTTCCTACAAGAAGCGTCACGCATGATGGTGAGTAGTTGAGCGCCTTTACCTTTTTAGGTTCGCGGCCCAATAGCTCTTTCCAAGCAATAGGGAGATCTGGGTTGAGAACCACAACGTCGCACTCAATTCGCTCACCAGTATCAGTGATCACGGCGCGAGCTCGACCACCTGAGTGTTCGATAGATGTGACTGTTGAGTTGTATTTAAATTCGACGCCATGTTTTTCTGCCGCACCTGCCAGAGCGCGAGGAACGGCATGCATTCCACCTTTAGGGAAGAAGACGCCATTGACCGAATCCATGTATGCGATAACTGCATAGATTGCGAGTGCTTGCTGTGGGCTTACTCCGGCATACATCGCTTGGAATGAATAGACCTTTTGGGTACGTGGATCTTTAAGGAATTGATTGACTTTAGGTGCAAGCTTTCGCATGCCGCCAAGTGCTACTAACTTCGCCAGGTTAGGTGTTATGAGATTGAGTGGGGAATCAATATTGCGATCGATGAAATCTTTCATCTCATACTTGTAGAGCTTGGTGACGAAATCTACATACTTGCCATAACCGATTGCTTCGGAACTGCCAATAGTTTTTTCGATTTCGGCCTGCATCGCATGTGTATCTGCATGTACATCAAGAGTGGAGCCATCGTGGTAGAAAGCTCGATAGAGCGGATCGAGAGGGATGAGCTCTAGCCAATCTTTGAGAGTCTCGCCCACGCAGGCGAGTGCATCCTCAATGAGATCGGGCATAGTGAGAACTGTTGGACCAGTATCAAATGAGTAACCATCCTTGATGAGCAACCCATTGCGACCACCAGGGACTGATTCGCGCTCGACAACAGTAACTTTGCGCCCAGCTCCGGCTAGACGGAGTGCGGTACTGAGGCCACCAAGGCCTGCGCCAACAATGACGACGTGATCGGTTGGACCGGTAACTTTCTTCATGCTGTGCGCTTTGTTGCAGCCACAGCCATCTGATCGAGCATCTGCTTTGCCATAGGCACAATTTCACCACTAATAAGCGCCTGGTGCGCGTTGAAAGTCATCTCCTCGATGAGTGCTTCAACACGTGCTAGCGCTCCGGTCTCCACGATGATTTCTTGAAGGGTGTGGACTCCGGCGATATCGAGATCAGCTTTGCCGAAGTATTTCTCAAATACTTCACGTTGCGCGCTAGAGACCTTATTGAGGGTAGAAGCGATCAGGACTGTTCGCTTTCCTTCGCGTAGGTCATCGCCAGCAGGCTTGCCAGTTTGGGCAGGATCTCCAAAAACTCCGATGACATCATCGCGGAGTTGAAATGCTTCTCCAAGTGGAAGGCCATAGTTGGAATACGTCGAATAAACCTCTGGCATCGCAGCTGGTGCTAGGGCGGCGCCAAAATGCAGCGGCCGTTCAATGCTGTACTTGCCAGATTTGTACCGAGCAACTTTGAGGGAGCGCTCTACGCTCTCACTGGCAAAAGCTTGCTCATAAATATCAAGGTATTGACCTGCCATGAGTTCTACTCGCATCTCATCGTAGACAGGTAGCGCTTGAAGAATATATTTAGGACTCATTCCAGATTCGTGCAACATCTTGGCAGCCCAGATCAATGCGAGATCACCTAGGAGAATCGCAGATGCAATTCCAAATTGCTCAGCACTTCCATGGAGAGATTGCTCCTGATGAAGTTGCTGGAATTGGCGGTGAATCGATGGGGCGCCACGTCGAGTATCAGAACAGTCCATCACATCATCGTGGATCAGTGCACAAACATGTACGAGCTCTAAGGCGCTCAACGCCGCAATACTCTCTGACGTAATCTCCCCGCCAGCTCCGATATGTCCGATGGCGGCGAAGAGTGGGCGCAGGCGCTTACCGCTATCAAGAAGGAAGTGCCCTAAGGCATCGGCAACTGGCTCTAGCTCGCTACCCACCCGTCCCAAGTAAGTCGACTCGCGGTCGAAAAATGAGGCGAGTGATCCATCAATCGCGCTACGAAGTCCGTTAATCCCATCAAATTCCACGCGGTAAAGGTACCCTGCTTCACTATGAGCAGCCCAACCCAAGCCTCCAACGTTTGGCCGCATAAGGCGAGTGAAGCGCCACACGTGCCCTCCGTTTCGATGGAGCTCTTCCCGCCTAAAGATGAGGCTGGAGAGGCCAGGCTGTGGGAAGCCACATTGGCCCTTGCACAGCTCAATCCAGATTTCATCTCGGTGACTTACGGGGCAGGTGGAAGCACGCGCGATCGCACCATCCGAATCGCTTCTGAACTCACTGCGCGCACTCAAATTCCAACAGTCGCTCATCTGACATGTGTGGGTTCAAGCTCGGTAGAGATTGCCTCAATATTGGACCAATACGAGCAAGCCGGCATTAAAACGATTTTGGCACTCCGCGGTGATCCAGCGGGTGGCCCACAGGCGCCATGGGAGACCGCGCCACATGGTTTTGATCATGCCGATCAACTTGTGGAGTTTGCAGCTAAACGTGGCGGATTTACTATCGGCGTTGCTGCATTCCCTGATGGACATCCAGCTTCTGGCGGGGATTTTTCTCGGGACGTGGATGTATTGCTGCGCAAAGAATCACTTGGGGCTTCATTTGCTACGACACAATTTTTCTTCAAAGCAACTTCATGGATATCACTTGTAGATTCACTCAAAGCGCGGGGCTCCAGTCTTCCCATCATTGCCGGGATTTTGCCCGTGACAAATGTAAAGCAACTCAATCGCATGGCCGAACTCGGCGGAACTCCAATTCCCGCAGATATTCATCAACGCTTCATGGCGGTTGCAGATGATGAAGCCGCCGTTGTCGAGTTGGGAATAGAGCTTGCTACCGAACTATGTCGAGACTTGATTGAAGCGGGTGTACCTGGGTTACATTTTTATACAATGAATACCTCACGGGCAACGCAAGAGATCATCACCCGATTGGGACTGCGATGAATAGTGAAGAATTCGCACAAGCGTGGAGTGATCTGCACGGCGGCGTTAAGCAGAGCGGATTCGTCCGTGGCTGGCTTGCGATCTCACGTCCACTCGCCATCGCTCTGGCCAAACTCAAAGTATCTGCCAACGTATTGACTCTCTTGGGAGTCCTTGCGGCTATCTTTGTCTGGCGCACAGCTGCGCACCCTTATGCCATAGCTATTTTGGCTGTATCTCTTTTACTCGATGGACTTGATGGATCCCTTTCAATCGTGCGAGGAACGAGTAGTTCCTTTGGCGCAGTACTAGATTCTTTTGCAGATCGAATCAGTGAATTTTTCTGGGCGCTGGCGTTCTATGCACTTGGTGCCACCTGGTGGATTATCGGAATTGCATGGCTAGCCGCATTTGTTCAGGAATATGTTCGAGCTCGATTAGCAGCACTCGATACCGGTGCGATCGAGTTTGTCTCTATCTGTGAGCGCCCAGTTCGCGCGGCATTTCTGGCTGTGGCAGCGCTTTCGGTAGCGCTCCATCACGATTATGTGCAGAAGGTTGCGATCTTCTGGTTTACATTCCAAGTAGTCGCACT
>CAIWXY010000215.1 GCA_903916775.1 uncultured Actinomycetes bacterium | reverse complement strand
CGAAATACCAATGTCGACCAGGTTGAGACGACGCATTCGGACTCTTTACGTAGGTCAGCGCGGACTGTGACGATTTCATTTCCGGCAACAACGCGAGCGCTCTCAATAGTCGAATCACAGCGAACAACATCGCCCGCCAAGAGTGGCTGGTGAATGACAAAGCGTTGATCACCATGAACAACGCGGTTCCAATCAAGCCCCGATGATTGGAGCAGAGATTGTGATTGTTCAAGAGTGATGGTTATTGCGTATGTGGGTGGCGCGACCTCGGTATTAGTTTCGCCAAGTGAGCGCGCAAAAGCATCGATAGATTCTTGGGAAATGGTGGTACTAGTCGCACCAGGAACGGTACGCCCGACGAGGTCGGGGTTAAGCATGAGTTAGCGAGTTTCGCGGTGAACTGTTGAGCTCTTGCAACGTGGGCAGAACTTCTTCAGTTCCATGCGGTCTGGATCGTTGCGGCGATTCTTCTTGGTGATGTAGTTACGCTCTTTGCAGTCGACACAGGCCATAGTGATCTTTGGGCGGACATCCGCGCTCTTACTTGCCATGGTCGTGCTCCTTTGTGGTAACTGAGGGTCAAACATTACTTCATAGCGGGCATTTGGCTAAATCGGGCTTCTTCTCACGAAAAATCCCGCCTGAGCCAGCTATCTCGGACTGTTCTGGATTGCTCCGAATTGAGTCCGACACGTAGCGGAGATCGGACTTGAACCGACGACACTGCGATTATGAGCCGCATGCTCTACCAGCTGAGCTACCCCGCCAAGGGTGGTGTTCGAGCCCCCAATCGGAATCGAACCGATGACCTTTTCCTTACCATGGAAACACTCTACCGACTGAGCTATGGGGGCCTACCTGACTGACCTGGGCCGATTGCTCGAACAGGGCAGGGAGCAAGGCTACAGGTATAATCCCGACCAATGAAATTAACATGGAGCCCTCAAAAGACACGCCTGACGGCGATTATTAGCGCTGTCGCACTTGGTGCCCTCATTCTGGGTGCGGGCGGCTCTTACCTGGTAGTTAAGCGAAGCCAAGTTCCGGCAGCCTTCCCTGCTCTCAAAACTCACGCCGATCTTCCCTCTCGCCCGATGGAAAGCTATGTGGACTCGCTATCGACCACACTGCCTGCCGATCTTCAGACCCTGCCGGCCAGCACGTGCCCAACCTTGGCTCCAGATTGGGTTGCTCAAGAGAATCTTCAGCCTGGCGTAGCTATGACAGCAGCAGACTGGAGCAACCTAGAGCTCTCTAATGCAGCCGGCAGTGCTCTCTGGCTGAACAAAACCTCGGTCTCCTGTGGCGACAAAGTTGCCATTCACGCCTCCTTATATGAGTCGCAGAAAAATCCGATTCCAGTCGGTCCACGTTATTTCGCTGCTTGGCGTATTGGTTATTACGGCGGCTCTGGTGCGCGCGAAGTTTGGCGCTCTGGTCCGATCAATGTGAAGAAGCTTGGTGTCACCACTTCGCACACTGCCACTCGCTACACAGAAGCAGAATGGCCAACGAATCTGACATTTACTGTTGGGAAGAACTGGACTCCAGGTTTTTATCTCATTATGTCGCTCTCACCATTCGGTGTCATAGAAAATGCGGCTCCACTTATTGTTCGCAGCCCGCTCGGTTCGTCCAAGCTCGTGATGATGCAATCAACATTCACGTGGCAGATGTACAACAGCTTTGGTGGGCGCTCTGCCTATCAGGGACTTGGCGCAGATGGTCAGGCTGATTCCGATGAACGTAGTCGCGTTGCATCTTTTGATCGACCACTAGTTGGCAGCGGTGCTTATTCGGTTCAACGAGATGCGATTCCATTCATCCAATTTGCTGAGAAAAATGGAATTAATATCGATGAAGTGAGCGACTTAGATATTGATCAATCGCCTTCACTACTCACGCATTACAACGGCGTAATCATCGGTGGCCATGCCGAATATTTCACTCATCGCATCTTCCAATCCTTTATTGCGGCTCGCAATCAAGGAATCAACATCGCTGTGTTCGGCGGCAACACCGCCTTCTGGCAGACCCGATTAGAGCCAGCTCCGAGTGGCCCTAATCGCCATCTCGTGATGTATCGCAGCTCTACTGAAGATCCCGACACCAAGCTCACCGATATAACAATCGAATTTGGAAACAATCGTCTGAACACTCCCCCCAATTTGATTACGGGTGAGATCACAGATGCAGTACATGCATATGGCGATCTCAAGGCCGTCTCGATCCCGCAGTGGCTCAAGATCCCGGCCAACTCTGTGATCGATCAGGTTTCAAGTGACACCGAAGCCGAGATGACAAAAAATAACATCGCCAGCCCTACTAATCTTCACGTAATCTTCTCCGGCACTTTGCACTGGCGCGATGCGAAGAAGGATGCAGTGTTGGGATACCAACCGTTCGGCCAAACTTCTTGGTACACCACGCCTTCAGGAGCGGCAGTATTTAATGCAGGTCTCACAACATGGTCCTGTAACTTAAGTCCTTCATGCGTAGACACAATGTATGGCGCAGCGGGCCAAGCCACAGTTCAGGCAACCACGTTGGCGGTTCTCAATCACTGGCAGATGCCTCAAGCGGGGAAGGGACTTAAGTGAGTACTCCACATTGGCATAAGCCCCATATCGGTGAACATCGCTGGCCGGTTTCATTCGTTGTCTCAGTAGTCATCGTTCTGCAGTACTTGTTGCCGGCTTCAATGTCACTTCAGATTGAGCCCTACATTTGCGGTGTTGAAGCAGCACTCATGTTGGCACTCTTTTCGATTAGACCTGGCCGGATCAATCAACATCACAAATCAAGTTGGTGGCTTGGCGTAACGCTCGCGGGAGTAATGACAATCAGCAACGTTGCATCAGCAGTTCGCCTTGTTGATGGAATTATTCACTCCACCGTAAAAAGCCCAACCAACCTTTTAGCATTTGGTGGATCAATTTGGCTCACAAATATTGTGGTCTTTAGTCTCTGGTATTGGGAGTTTGATCGTGGCGGCCCTGGTTCGCGCGCCGAGGCACTCATTCCATATCCAGATTTTCTCTTCCCTCAAATGACATCAACAGAGTACGCACCAGAGCACTGGCACCCAGGATTCTTCGACTACCTCTATACATCTTTTACTAATGCCAGTGCATTTAGCCCGACCGATGTACTACCGCTTAGTCGTTGGGCCAAGTTTCTGATGATGATTCAGAGCGCCACGTCACTGGTGACTGTTGGTCTAGTGATTGCACGTGCTGTAAACATTCTGCACTAAAACCAATTAACGCCTTTATTTGCTGAGGTGGTTTGCGATGTAACGTGGCTTCAGGTTGGCCACAATGCTTGCGATCTCATGTCTTGTTAAACCGATTGAGATAATCGAAATCGTGGTCCCTGTGAGCATATCCGCCGATGGTCTGGTGAGAGTGGTTCGTACACCACCTTGAATGTTTATGGAGGCAGCCAAGCAGCGCCAGGTGCTCGAATTCTCGACGAGGACAAACGCTCTTTTGCCAGCGCCGTAATGCGCAGCTATCTGCTCGTCGTGGTTGTTCTTGCAGGGATTCATACCAAAATGAGCGAGCCCTAAACCGGCACTTACATATGGCTGGTAAACAACATAATCCAAACCAACCTGGGCATCTTCATAGGGATTGCCAGAACCCATCGCCATCGCTGGCGTAGAGCAAAACAAAAGCCCTGCAGCAATTACTGCTACAAGGCCTTTATTACGTTTCATAGATCGACTATAGCGATCCGCCAACGATAAGTTCATCGAGGGGTTTGCGAACTCGGTCTGCAATCTCACGCTCGACAAGAGTTGCCTCTCCGAGTGCGTCCGCAGGAGCTTGCTTGCCGACAGCCAAGATAACGATCGGGGTCAGGTTGGCTGGAAGGTTAAATGCAGCAACCGCTTGCGCATGTTCAAAGCCACCGATTTGGTGAACAACGAGTCCACGATGATGAGCTTCGACAGTGAGGAGTGAGGCTGCGAGTCCGGCATCGTAAAGCGCGCCAATGCGTGGCTCGCCAGACTGATCTGTTGTATCTGCAAGAACCATGATCAGAGCCGATGCTCTTGGCGCCCAGACCTTATTAAAACCGGACATGGTGTCGATCAATGTCGCGAAGTGAGCGTCACCACGGCGAGCGATAACAAAGCGCCATGGTTGTGAATTCATAGAAGAAGGAGCCCAACGAGCTGCCTCCATGATGCCAGTCAAGTCAGGGACGCTGAGCTCTGCTGTTGCATCGAATGAGCGAGGACTCCAACGCTCGGAAATAAGTGGGTGGATATCTACCGCTGTGTTGGCTTTTTTCTTCATCTCAGCAGTCTACTAATGGTTGGGTATTTGCGCTCTTTGGGTAATCTTGTGCACATGAGTAACGAACAATTTCCAGTACAGATCGACGAAGAAGCCCTAAAAGCAAAGCTAGATCCGCTTTCGTACGAGGTGCTGCGCCATGCTGCAACTGAGCGCCCATTTACCGGCGAATACACCGATACAGACACTGTCGGTAGCTATCGCTGCAAGGCATGTGGAAATGAGTTATTTAAAAGCGAAACCAAGTTTCATTCAGGTTGTGGCTGGCCATCGTTCTATGCACCGAGTGCAGATGATGCAGTTGTCCTCAAAGAAGACCGCTCGCTCGCACCACGAGTGCGCACCGAAGTGCTCTGCGCGAATTGCGGCTCACACCTGGGTCACGTATTTAAGGGTGAGGGTTATGACGTACCTACAGATGAGCGTTGGTGCATCAATTCTGTCTCACTTGTATTAGAGAAGAAGTAAGCGCTCGTATTCGATTTTGATGCATCGGTTTTCAACCACATCAAGTCCCGCCTTATTTCCGCGAAGTACAGATGCTTCATTGTTGATACCTAATTGCATCCAGAGAGATTTGGCACGCGCGGTAATTGATTCTTCTAATACCGATGGAACATCATCGGATTTGCGAAAGACATCGACAATATCGATCCACTCAGGAACATCCATGAGGGTGGGATAGACAGGATAACCAAAGAGGGTCTGCAAACGTGGATTAACAAAGAAGATGTTGTAGTCGGTCTTATCTAATAGCCACTCGCTCACACCGTAGACAGGTCGCTCTGGATTGTCACTGGCACCAATAATGGCCACATTCTTTGATCGAAGAAGTAGATCGCGAATCTCATCGTCAGTTGGGTTGATCCCGACGAGCTTTCTT
>CAIWXY010000214.1 GCA_903916775.1 uncultured Actinomycetes bacterium | reverse complement strand
GAATTACTTTTGCCGAGGTCGTCGTACCAACTGCGAGTAAGCAAGATGCCTGAGATGATGCTACCGCACCAGATGAAATTGCTGCGGAGCACGAAGACCAAAACGCTTTGGCTTGCTGGTCGTGCTAGTGGTAAATCGCGTGGTGGATCTAGGCTTGTCGGTAAAAAAATAGCAGAAAGAAAGAGCGGTATCGTAAGTGCGCAAACCTTTCGAGCCTTACGGACAGTAATGTTCCGAGAGATTGAGGATTTTTTAAAGGCGTATAATATCCCATACGACTACAACAAGTCTTTAATGATAATCACCATCCATTATCAAGAGCAAGACGTTTTTATCCACGGTACTAGCGCAGAGAGCTTTGATGAGACGCGCGGCCTAACGTCGATGCAGTATCTAGTCATGGATGAGGCCGCGTTGCACGCCGCAGAGGCTTACAGGGTCTTGCTTGGATGCTTGCGCGGTGCTGGCTCTCCACAAGTCTACATGCTCACTACGCCTCGTGGTGCGAGTAACTGGACATCGCGATTTATCCATGACCCCGACTGCGAGGTGATCACAAGCGGGACGCACTCAAACGTCTTTTTGGAGCCTGACTTTTTAAGGCTAATTGAGTCTGAGTACGATGGCGATTTTTACCGTCAAGAAGTTCTCGGAGAGATCGTAGATACCATCACTCAGGCATTGCTATCGCCTACTGATATACGACGGTGCAGAGCCATGGAAAAGCCTAGTCGTGGCCTATGGCGAGGCGTCCTTGGTGTAGACCTAGGAGCAAGCCTCGGGCGCGACCCATCTTGCGCGGTGCATCGTGAGGGTTCGCAGTTTGTTTCTATGCAGCAGTGGCACATAGCCGACCAGATGCACCTTGCCGATGTCATCGCGCGCTATTTTATGGACTCCGGTGCATCGATGATGTGCGTGGATAACACCGGCATTGGCAAGGGCTGCACCGATCGTCTGATTCAGCTCCTACCTAATAAAGTCGTGCCGATCAATTTTGGCTCAAAATCCATTGATGAGCGTTTTTGTCTTGAGCGTGATCGTATATGGATGACAATGGCCGAGCGGTGCAAGGCTGGCGTGTACATCCCGCGCGGTGACGAATGGGATGCTCTCTGTGAGCAGATGACGACCCTAGAATATAAGCTACTCGGTAATCGCCTCAAGCTGGAGCCCAAGGCCCTGTATGCCTCGCGCCTCGGTGGATCACCTAACGAAGGCGATGCCGCTGCTCTTTCATGCGCCATACCAGACCAACCGATTGTCGAGAGTAGTTTGTATGTAACGCAATCTTATTTGCCACCTAGTGGGAGCTACTCATGGATGGGATGACCGATCCTAACGCAATTGATCCTAGCCAACAGAGCGACCCAACGCAAGCACCAGCGCAGCCTGCGCCTAAAGCCGCGCCTGCTCCTGACCCGCTTGTAGTGACTGATGAGCCGATGGAGGATGACTCAAGCGAGGATGATAAGAAAGATTTTTACGATTGGGCTCTACTAGCCTTTGCCAAGGCTTGCACTCGCTGGACTCCACAGTGGGAAGCGATGACCGATGACCTGCGCTTTTTGGCGCGTGAGCATTGGCCGCAGTCCGTAATCCAAGCGCGTGGAAGCGATAAGCCAACGCCCGTTTTTGACCTTACCAGCCCACTGGTGCAAAAGGTCGAGAACGAGGTGCGCGAGAATTTGCCTGGACTCACGATCCGCAGAACCGATGCAGACGACAACCAAGATCTAGCTGAGCTGCTACAAGGCCATATCCGTAGCATCGAACAGGACTCGCACGTCGAAAAGATCTTGCCCGAGACGATGCGATATAGCTGCTCTTGTGGTCTAGGCTGGCTCTTTGTGGACTACGTGGACGACGAAGAGAGCTTTGAGCCAAAGAGCAAAATCAAATACGTGGATGATCCTACCATGGTGGCTGGTGATCCAGATTTTACCAGCGAAGACGACCTCTCCTACGTCTTTTGGTTTCGCGGTTACTCCGAAGAGCATTGCAAAGAAAAGTGGGGAGAGGACATTATTCCTGTGGGCGGGATGACGCCCACGGTCTACCTCAATAATTGGAGCAAGGGCGAGAAAATTTATATCGCTGAGTGTTGGCGTTTGGTGGACGAGGAAGATGAGCTATTAGAGCTTGCCATGCTTGACGGGACTCGCAAAACTGTCTGGGCATCAGAGATGGCCGATGACATGGAAGCCGATCCACAGAGCATCTATAAGGGCGCGAAGATCAACAAAAAAAAGAAGGGCAAGCGCAAGGTCATTAAATACGCATTGATGAGTGGTGCGAAAGTTGTAACGCTCTGCACATGGCCCGGCTCTAAACTCCCGCTGGTGCCTGTTTTTGGACGTAGCGAGTGGACATCAAATGGTCGTATGTACTCGGGCCTTGTGCGGCCCATGATCGATCCGCAGCGCATGTACAACTATTACAAGGCGCAAGAGATCCAAACGGTTGCGCTCACTCCACAAGTACCAATCATCGTAAGCCGTGGATCGATTGATGCGAACCGTGGCGACTGGAATGTGTCCAACGTCTCCCCCAAGCCGTATCTGGAAATTGATGGTTGGGATAAGGCGAATAATCGCCCACATTTCCAGCCGTTCCGTTTACAAAATAATGCCGATGCGCAAGCGTTGATTGCCAATCAAAAACAGATTGAATCTGTGATCGGTCGTATCACTGGTGTGATGGATGTCTCGATGGGTGAGAACACCCAAGACATCAGCGGCAAGGCAATCACTGCGCGGTCTAAAGTTTCCGACTCTCTCAACATGCAGTACTACTGCAATCTGCAACGCAGCTATGAGCAAGTAGGGCGCATCTTAATCGACCGCTTCCGAGCCACTTATAAGGCTGGTAAAAAGATTGAATCGGTCAATGAAAAGGGCGAGCGCAAAACCGCTGTGCTGTCGAATCGCACGGTTAAAAACCCAGATACGGGTAAGATCGAAGTGTTTGATATTACGGATGGCTCTTACGCTGTTACGGTACAGGCTGGCCCAAGCTATCGCAGCCTGCGAGAGGAGGCCGCTGCGGCAATGCAAGAGCTTTTGCAGTACATCCCAGAGGCCCAACGCCACAACGTCCTAGACATGGTTGTAGCGGAGCAAGACTGGCCCAATGCACAGGCTATGGCAAAGCGCCTTGCCAAGATGGTTGATCCGATGATGCGCGACTCTGATTCTAACGGTGAGAGCGACCCAGCAGCCGAGGCTATCCTTTCGCAGTACCAGCAAGAGATACAGGCGCAGCAGCAAGCACATCAGCAGACGCTTGACCAGTTGCAACAGACTATGCAGACGGTGCAGATGTTGCAGGGCGTGTTGGATGGACAAGAGGCGCGCGCACAGGCTCAGATCGAGGCCGCAGTAGTCAAGGCAACCGCAGACATCCAAATCCAGCGCATGAAGATGGGGCAAGACATCGCCACTACTCAGATCGAGCAACAGGGCGAATTGGCTGCGCAACAGGCCGAGCATTTACAACAGACGCGCAATGCGATTTTGGAAAAGGCATTGAATGCCGGAGAGCAATACATACAAGGCATCGGTGGAGGCCCAAGCCAACAGCAACCAATGGCGCAAGCCATGGCTGGCATGAATCCACAGAATGCCGCAAGTTTGACAAATGGGTCGGGGGCCTTGCAATCCCCTGCGTCACAAATGGCTGCAAATGGCGCACCCTCGCCTATGCAGGTTCCCGCAGCTGGAGGGATCAATCCAGCAACGCAAGCTCAGAGCGGTTTACACTGAGGATGAATCATGGAGCATAATCATGGAAGCTGAACAGACCAACCAAGATGTAGCACAACCCGAACTTGAGAATACTCAAGGCGTGGAAACGAACGAAACGACTGAGACGCAAGGCGAGAAGCCTGCTGCTGCAAAGCCAGATCGTCGTACTTCGGATTTCGCAGAGCTTCGCGCTCACTCTAAGCAATTAGAGCGCACTGTGAAGGAGCTTTCCGAGAATTTGAAGCGCGCTACTGAGCCTCGTTTACCTGATGAATCTACTCTGCGCAAGCCGCGCTTGAGTGACTACAAGGGTGACGAAGCTGGTTTTGAAAAGGCGATGGAGGATTACTCGCGTTCACTTGTAACGATCAAATCGCAAAAGCAAATGCAGGAAATGCGTGTGCAGAGCGACCAGACTACTAGCGAGATGAAGGCGATCAATCACGAATTCGAACGCAAGTCGTCGTTCGCAGAAAAGGAAATCCCTGATCTGAAAGAGCGGTACGAGCGCATCCAAAAAGAAGGCGTTGGGGATCGGATCGACGGGAAGGTAGTGACTGCGGTCAAGACCTCTCCAATCGCTCCGTACATCTATGCCTACCTAGAGGAAAATCGTAATGAGACGCGCGAGCTAGAGGCATTGTCACCGCGAGAGCAACTGGCAGAGCTGAGATCGATTGAGTCTCATATCCAACGCACACGGTGGGTTCCGTCGGCTTCGCAGAAATCGGGAAATAACAACTCTGACGCGCAGGCCCAGCGCAATATCCCCCAGCCACCGAAAGATCGGCTAAAAGGGGGTCAGGGTGTGACGCATTCAAGCAGCCTTGCTACCGCAAGCACCACGGAAGAATACTTCCATAGGATGCGCGCGGAAAGGGCTGCTCAACGCAAACGATAGTTTGCAAAGGATCATAAATGCCAGCTAATCAGATTAAAGTAACTGATAAAATGGCCGCGGTTGCATTGGACATTTTCACACAAACGTCCTATGTCGCGGCCAACTCAGTACGCTCCTACGAGGATGAGTTCTCCGGCTCTGCAAAGATCGGTGATTCTGTCCGCATCAAAAACCCATCGAAATACAATGTGCAGTTTGGCAACAACCGCGCACAGCCTCAAGCGGTGGGACAGACTCCCAAAATCCTCACCTTGGATCAAAACCCATACGTGGAAATCGCGCTCACCTCGCAAGAGCTGGCCGTGTTTACGGGTACGGACGTTAAGGCCCAGCGTGAGATTATGGAACAGGGCATCGCTAACCTTGCGCGTAACGTCGACACGTACATGTTCGGCATTATGAACCAGACCGCCATGAATCAGGTGGCGCGGTCGTCCACAACTGGCGTGAGCTACAAAGATCTGAGCGTGATGAACTCGCGTCTCGGTGGTCAACTTTGCCCCAAGGGTGATCGTCATATAGCGGCTTGCGCACTTGACTTGTCCCAGATCCAGCAATCCATCAGCACCCTCTACAACCCTGATAAGGAAGTGGAAGACGCGTACATGGATGGCGTGGTCGGTACAGGGCTTGGCTTCTCCAAGTGGCTTGAAACGGAATCGACCGGAACGCAGTCTATCGGAACTATGACCAGCGCGACTACCAGCGCAGCCGTTACCGTGGAAGGCTCTATCTCGATTCCCGTTACATCCACAACCGGAACGCTCAAGGCCGGTCAGGCTTTCACGTGCCCAGGCTGTTACCAGATCGATCCTCAGACCCTAACGGGTAAGCCCATCCTGTACACGTTTGTCGCTGCTGCTGATGTCCCTGCGACATCGACGGCAATCTCTATCGTGACTCCGATCTATGATCTTAACTATCCATTGCTCAATATGCGCAACATCAGCGCATTTCCGGGCTCCGGTGCTACGATCACTCCGATTGAGAGCCAAGATGCTGGAAAGCTTGCGACCAACCTCATGGGATGGCACAAAAAGGCTGTTGCGTTGGCTTGTATGGATTTGCCTACCGATTTGCCTGGTGCAGAGGCTTCTAAGCTCTCCATCGACGGCCTTTCGATTCGCATTGTCCGTCAATACTCGCTGCAAAATAACGTAGTGAATATCCTCGCGGATATGCAGTACGGCGGCATGGTGCTGCGTCCTGAGTGGATGGTAAACATGACCGGATTTGCACAATAATAGGAGCATGAAAAAATGGCAACACTTGATGCAGTTACTATCGCAAACAAAATCGCGGCTCACAACTTGGGCCAAGCAACCGCTGGCGTATCGGGCGCACCGTTCTCCATCAACTCGGGCGACATTATCCCGCCCACGATTGATATGAGCTATGCGAACCTCGCTGCTTACAATGGCAACGTAGCCACCTTTACGGGTGGTGTCGTTACTGGCGTGGCATTCAAAGGCACAAATCTTACTGGCGCGGCATTCAATACCGTGACGGCCCAGAACTGTGATTTTGATATGGCGAAGCTCACCAGCGCGAATTGCACCACCACCGATTTCACGCGCTCACAATTCAATGCGGTGAATATGGTTGGTGCGAACCTCACTGCTGCAAACCTCACCCAAGTAGACTTGCGCAATACAACGCGCGGGTCTAATACGGTTAGCGCAGCAACCGTTCTGTAACCCTTCTCGGGTGGGACTGCAAACCACCCTTTTTTTTGAATTTAAAGGAGTCTCTATGTCGTTACTCAAAGCCCCTATGACGTTCCCTGCTGTGGTCTGGTTCGGATCGACTCCACACTACTGCTATACCGAAGAAATGTACTGGAAGGCAATCGAAGAACGGGGCGAGTATCCACGCGGATACTCCGATGTGAAAGAGATTGAAAAAGAAAGCGAACCTGAATTTGTCGAAGCTAAAAGCGACAAGCCTGAAATCGTTTATCCCGTTGTTGAGAATGAGTTTTTTAATGGCACTGCTCACAACGACCGCCAAGGTAAGAAGGGCAAGAAATGAGCAGCCCTACTGAGCAGAATCCCAATCTGCAATCACCACTAACGATCATCGAAGCTGCTTACAGAGTCCTCGGTGTTCTTGCTGATGGCGCTCCACTCAGTGATTCGCTTGTCAATGTCGCATTCCCCGAGTTGTGCGGGATGCTTGATTCTTGGCGGCTTGAGGGGTTTCTTACCGACTCCACCAATGGACAAACGACATTCAATTTGACCGCAAATAAAAATATCTATACCGTTGGGCCCGCTGGTGATGTGCCTATGTCCATCCCGCCCGGTTGGTTGGATCAAATCTTTTTGAGCGATACCGCAACGCAAAG
>CAIWXY010000213.1 GCA_903916775.1 uncultured Actinomycetes bacterium | reverse complement strand
TTCCCAACGATCAATTCTCATGAAATACGTCGCGATGAGTTCGGATGTCATTACTGAACGAGAAGTTCTTCCTACGCAGATCGAATACCTTCGGGGGTACGGCTATCTACATGCCTGGGATCACACCAAGGCTCAAATGCGCACATTCCGAATGGATCACATCCTTGACGCACAGCTTGGATCCACGCATATTGGTTCCCTGCCCGAAACCCTCACCGAGTCTCAACTCGCGGGGGAAGAGGAAGCCACTGGGTTTCAAACGCCTGCGCTACTGACCATAGTTTTAGAGGCACAAGCTATGAGATTTGCAGAGGAACATCAGGGCATAATCGATTCAGAGGAGCGTCTCGGAGATGAGCTTTGGGTAAGGATTCGCCCCGTAAATGAAGAGTGGTTGTTGCGGGCCTTGCTAGCGCTGCCCGGCAAGGTGGTTATCCGGGACAACCCTCGACTCCAGGCTAACTTTTCCGAGATGATCAGGCAGGCCCTTTTTGGGTATGATGTTGGCTCACAGTAGATAGGAAGTTAAATGGGCGACCTTAAGCCATGGCACATCATCCTCATTGTTGTTGTCTTCGTAGTTCTTTTTGGCGCCAAAAAACTCCCAGACTCAGCTAAATCGGTCGCCAGGTCCCTTCGAATCTTCAAGGATGAACTCAAGTCTCCTGAAGATAAAAAGCCTGGGGATGACCAAGCTGCAAAAAACTCCCAGTAAGGGTTAATTCATGACCACTCGCAACAGTGGGCAGATGCCCCTGCTCGAGCATTTTCGTGAATTGAGAAAGCGCGTTATTCGCGCAGCACTATCAATAGCCGTCTTTTCTAGTGTGGGATGGATCTTTTATAGGAAGATTGTCCACCTTCTGACCAAGCCCGTGTGCGACCTAGGTTCCGCTCCCAGCTCGTCCCATCATTGTGGCATTCTCTACATTGACGGAGTCCTTGGTCCACTGAATCTGCAAATATCCGTAGCAATAGTCTCTGGAGTTTTACTTGCTTCTCCATTTTGGCTTTATCAACTATGGGCATTTGTTGCACCAGCGCTGCACAATAAAGAGAAGAAATATTCACTATTTTTCATCGCTGCCGCTACACCATTCTTTGCCGCAGGCGCTGCTTTGGCATATTGGATTCTTCCAATAGCGATTCGGGTGCTGCTTGGATTCACTCCTACGAATCTGACCAACCTCATTAAGTTCAGTGACTACCTCAGTTTCGTGCTTCACTTGATTGTGCTTTTTGGATTGGCCTTTGAGCTACCGGTATTTCTTGTCGCCCTCAACGTTGCAGGAATACTCTCGGGCCGATCAATTATTAAGCCGTGGCGTATCGCCGTATTCGCTATCACGGTTTTCTCTGCAACGTTTGTCCCGACAAGTGATCCATTCACCATGTTGCTACTAGCAGTACCTCTTGTTATCTTCTATTTTGCCGCTGCCGGAATAGCGTTAGCAAATGATCGCCGTCGAGTTCGCGCGTCGGTCGAATGAATATAATCGAAAAGTTAAAGGACGTAATGCAATGAACGACATGACAGATGATCGTTCACCCGCGGAACGATTTGCAGCGGCGAAATTGGCCAATCGATATAAGCGTACGAGAGAGTTTTGTGACACATTTGATTTTCCATTAGATCCATTCCAGATCGAAGGATGCCATTCTCTTGAGGATGGACACGGGGTCCTTGTCGCAGCTCCAACCGGAGCGGGAAAGACAATTGTCGGCGAGTTTGCTGCTTTCTTAGCAATAGCCACTGGCAAAAAGTGCTTCTATACGGCACCGATCAAGGCGTTATCGAATCAGAAATTCTCAGATTTTAAAGAGATGTTTGGCGAAGAAAAAGTAGGCCTCCTTACAGGTGATACCAGCATCAATTCCGAGGCGCAGATCGTCGTGATGACGACCGAAGTTTTGCGTAACATGATCTATGCCGAAAGCCACACACTTCGCAATCTCCAGTATGTGGTGATGGATGAAGTCCACTATCTGGCAGACAAATTTAGGGGAGCCGTTTGGGAAGAAATTCTCATTCACTTACCTGAATCAATTCAGGTCGCCTCACTCTCAGCCACCGTCTCAAATGCGGAAGAGTTCGGTGATTGGCTAGGTGCAGTTCGCGGAAATACCGACGTCATTGTCTCCGAGACACGTCCAGTTCCGCTCTACCAACATGTGCTATTCGGACATCAGCTTCTTGATCTCTTTGTAGATGAAGGCAAAGTTAATCCTGAAATTCTCAGACTTGAAAAGGACTCATTGCGCAAGGTTCGGGGGTCTTACGATTCCAAGAAGGGAAGGGGCGGCAATTGGCAGGATAAGAGCCAACTCACTCCTACTTCGCGTGCACTTAATCGAGCCGAAGTTATCGAACGTCTAGATCGCGAAGGGCTGCTGCCTGCAATCACATTTATATTCTCCCGTAACGCGTGTTCGGCTGCAGTACACCAATGCGTAAAGGCGGGCATCCGTTTAACCAATGCCCAGGAGCGCTCAGAAATCAGAGAAGTTGTTTTTCGTGCGACCGCGAATATTCCCGAAGAAGATTTGGTCGTCCTTGGATTTTCAGAATGGCTCGATGGACTAGAACGTGGAATAGCTGCACACCACGCTGGGCTATTGCCTTCATTTAAAGAAACTGTCGAGGAGTTATTTCAACGGGGTCTCGTTAAATGTGTCTTTGCCACAGAGACGCTGGCTATGGGTATTAATATGCCCGCTCGCACCGTTGTGCTTGAAAAACTGATGAAATGGAATGGTGAGTCACATGTATCGATTAGTCCGGGCGAGTTTACTCAACTCACTGGACGAGCCGGCCGTCGCGGAATTGATATCGAGGGAAATGCCGTCATTCTCTGGAGTAAAGAGGTGGATTCTGGATCGGTAGCAGGTCTTGCTTCCACTCGCGCATACCCGCTCAAAAGCAGTTTCAAGCCAACGTACAACATGACAATCAATCTGATCTCGCGTTTTGGTGCCGAACGTGCTCGAACTTCTCTAGAGTCATCATTCGCACAGTACCAAGCCGACAAAGCAGTTGTTGGCCTTGCTAGACAGATTAAACGCAACCAGGCCGCCAGCGCAGAACTCATGGGCGAGATGGCCTGCCATCAAGGTGATTTTGCCGAGTATGCCGCTATCCGTTCTGAGATAAAAGCTATAGAAAAAGCGCTAGCAAAGATGACTAAAGCCAAGCGAGTAATTGCTGAAGATGAGCTAGTTGCGGCTAGGCGTGCTCTGCGAGCACATCCGTGTCACGGTTGTTCAGAGCGCGAGGAACACTCACGTATAGCCGAACGCCTTGATCGACTTGCTCGCGAGACACGTGGACTTGAAGATCGAGTGAGTAGTCGAACTGATTTGATAGCTAAGAGATTTGACCTCGTCCAAGTTATGCTCGAAAAATATGGTTACCTAAAAAATGGTGTCATTACCCAATGGGGAACTTTGCTTGCCAATATTTATGGAGAAACTGATCTACTTATCGCCCAGATGATCAAAGCTGGAAGCTTTGATACCTTGGATGGTCCTGAGATGGTCTCGGTTCTTTCGGCGCTTGTTTTCGAAGCAAGGCGAGATGAATCTCCCAAGATCCCTAGGGGAGAGGTAGAAGAAGTACTTAACGATCTCGTTACCTGTTGGGCGGATATCCAGCGTTCAGAAGTTGATATCGGCTTAGAGCCGATGCGTGAGCCTGATCTTGCATTCTGCTGGGCATCTTATCGATGGGCGAGCGGCCATTCATTAGCTGCAATCCTTCGCGGAACAGAACTCACGGTTGGAGATTTTGTGCGCGCTATGAAGCAGATCATTGATCTTCTGCGACAAATAGGCAACGCATCACCTCATCTTTCGCAGACAGTTGATAATGCGCTCAAGAGGATTGATCGTGGAATTGTTTCCTACGCTGGGATAGTTGCATGACACTTCTCCTTCTTGACAGTGCATCTCTCTGGTATCGGGCCTACTACGGAATGCCAGACTCACTTGTCGCACCTGATGGTTCACCGGTGAACGCCATCAAAGGTTTTCTCGATATGTCGGCACGGCTAATTTCACAATACCAACCATCGCGAATTCTCTGTGCAACTGAAGGGGATTGGCGCCCTACATGGCGAACTGACCTATTTCCCGGTTACAAAGCCAATCGCGTAGATGACGATGGTGATGAAGCCGAACCAGATACTTTGACACCACAGATACCAATCTTGCTAGATATCCTCGACGCTTTTGGAATTCCCAATGTAGGTGTTGACAATTACGAGGCAGATGATGTTATTGCGACTGTTGGTACGCGCGAACGCGGTCCTACTTTCATTGCGACCGGAGATCGTGACTTGTTCCAGTTAGTTAACGATAAACGTCGAGTAAAAGTTATTTACTTAGCAAAAGGCTTGGCCAACCATGATCTTGTCGACATTGCTTGGATAGCTCGTAAATACGAAATCCCAGGGGATAGGTACGCACTATTTGCCCTGATCCGAGGCGATGCATCCGATGGTCTTCCAGGAGTGAAAGGAATTGGTGAGAAAGGTGCGGCACTGATTGCTAATAACTTCAAAAGTATTGAAGAAGCGCTTGATGCAGCGCATGCTAACGATGAACGCCTTACGCCGAACTTGCGTAAGAAACTGATTGAATCAAGTGAATACATTTCCATCGCACCAACAATCGTGCACTGCGCCTTAGATGTTCCGATTCCACCGATGAAATTTGATATTCCTAAGACGCCTACATCGCTTGATGAAATTTATCGATATAAGAACGAATTTAATCTGGGTGCTTCGATCGATCGCATGATTTCGGCGCTCGGATGGTGAATAACACTCTTGTAATTTTGCCAACGTACAATGAACGCGCAAACCTAAAAAGGCTTGTGGAAGAACTCACCGAATTGCACGACGATATCGACATTCTGATCGTCGATGACAATTCCCCGGATGGCACGGGCGAAATTGCAGAATCCCTTAAATCCGAGAAAATTCATGTTCTCCATCGCAGCCAGAAAGCTGGTTTAGGCCCTGCATATCTGGCTGGATTTTCTTGGGCCAGCTCTCGGCAAACGAGTGACAATAATCTATACGAATTTCTTGTAGAAATGGATGCGGATGGCAGCCATCATCCGGCGCAATTGGGAGAACTTTTAGGGGCTGCTAAGGCAGGCTACGACCTTGTTATTGGCACTCGTTGGATGCCTGGCGGCTCGGTCCACAATTGGCCATTGGCAAGGCGCCTGATCTCGCGGTTTGGCACCTGGTACGCATCTGCGGCTCTGAAATTGCCCTACAAAGACCTCACAAGTGGATTTAGAGTCCTCCGCATGAAGCTCGTCAAAGAGATTCTGAAATCCGATTTGGAAGCCTCTGGATACGGATTTCAGATCGAAGTTGTTGCTTTAGCCGCACGCCACGGCATGTCTATTACACAGGTACCCATTGAATTTACCGAACGAGTTGATGGCCAATCCAAGATGAACACAGGAATTGTTTTCGAAGCATGGCTAAAGACCACTCAGTGGGGTTTCAAGCGCATACTTAATCGCCGATAATCGACATTATGTAAAGTAAAAGAATCGATCTAGTTGATCGCCAACTCCTCGATCGGTGCACAGGCGCAGACCAAGTTCCGATCCCCAAATACCCCATCGATACGTCCACCACTTGGCCAGTATTTGCCCTTATGACCCATGCTGGAATCAACTCCAGTTGGATATGCAGCGCTTTGGCGTGAATATTTACGATCCCAAACTTCGCTCAGTAAGTCGACGTCTGTATGCGGAGCCATTCTTAGTGCAGATTCTTCGACAGTAATCTCTCCCGCATCAATCGCCGAAATCTCGGCACGGATTGAAATCATTGCATTGATAAATCGATCCAATTCATCAATATCTTCTGATTCGGTCGGTTCGATCATCATAGTTCCCGCAACCGGAAAGCTGACTGTCGGTGCATGGAAACCGTAATCCATCAGACGCTTGGCAACATCATCGACAGTCACACCAGATTTCTTGGTGATCTCACGTAAGTCGACAATACATTCATGGGCAATAAATCCACCTTCTCCCTTATAGAGAACCGGGAAATGTGGATCCAATTTTGTTGCGATGTAATTAGCGGACAAGATCGCAACTTGAGTTGCCTTCGTCAGACCAGCACCGCCCATCATTCGAATATAGGCCCATGAGATTGGCAAGATTCCAGCTGAACCAAATGGTGCAGAGCTCACAGGGCCAGGACCGGTTGTTGGACCACATAACGGATCCTGCGGATGGTTTGGAAGATATGGCGCAAGGTGTGCTCTTGAAATCACTGGACCAACACCCGGTCCACCGCCACCGTGTGGAATGCAGAAAGTTTTGTGAAGATTAAGATGAGAAACATCCGCACCAAATTTTCCAGGTTGAGCTAGGCCAACCAATGCGTTGAGGTTCGCACCGTCAACGTACACCTGTCCCCCTGCATCATGAACCAGTGCACAAATTTCGGAGATCGCAGATTCAAAGACGCCATGAGTTGACGGGTATGTCACCATCAATGCTGCTAAGCGCCCGCTGTATTCCTCAATTTTTGCTTTGATGTCATCGACTGAGACGTTACCAAATTCGTCGCACGCAACAACAACCACTTTCATACCAGCCATGACAGCACTGGCCGCGTTGGTTCCGTGCGCACTCGATGGAATGAGGCAGATATCTCTCTCACTCCCCCCATTGGCATCTAAGTAATTACGAATAGCCAAAAGCCCCGCGAATTCTCCTTGCGAACCAGCGTTAGGTTGCAGGGATACTGCGTCGTAGCCGGTGATTGCAATGAGCCAATCAGAAAGTTCGCTGATGAGTGTTCTAAATCCGGCAGATTGCCCTGCTGGAGCAAATGGATGAAGTGATGCGAATTCAGGCCAGGTAATCGGAATCATCTCGGTAGTTGCATTGAGTTTCATTGTGCAAGAGCCAAGCGGGATCATCGTACGATCAAGCGCTAAATCTCTATCCGACAGAGTGCGGATGTATCGCAACATGGATGTCTCGGAATGATACGAGTTAAAGATTTTGTGCTGCAAATAATCTGTAGCACGTGGCGCACTCAGAAGGGATGCGCCTTCCCCTTGCAGCGTTGCTCCGAAAAGTTGGGCCAATTCTTCTAGGTCATGCAGGGTCACAGTTTCATCAAGAGAGATACCAAGAGCCTGCGCTGAAATTATCCTCAGATTTATTCCACGCTCTCGAGCCTGTGTTGCTACCGACTCTGCATCAACATCGTTGATTACAAATGTATCGAAGACATCAAATGAACTCACCTTGAGTCCATGAGATGCCAAACTCTTACGCAATAGATGAGTATTCTCACGAACGTGTGTTGCGATCGCCTTAATGCCGTCTGCGCCATGCCACATCGCATAGAAAGCGGAGAGCACCGCGAGTAGAACTTGCGCTGTACAAATATTTGATGTTGCTTTGTCACGACGGATATGTTGCTCGCGTGTTTGGAGTGCCAAGCGATAAGCGCTATTTCCATGGCTATCCACACTCTGCCCCACTAGTCGTCCTGGGATCGAACGTTCAAGACCGGCACGAACTGACATAAAACCAGCATGTGGCCCACCAAAACCCATCGGCACGCCAAACCTTTGCGCGGAACCAATTGCAACATCTGCGCCGCACTCCCCTGGCGATCTGTAAAGTGCAAGAGCCAATAAATCCGTTGCAACAATTGCCAGCGCACCTCGCGCATGAATCTCGGTGACAAATTTTTCTACATTGACAACTTCACCATACGTTGAAAATTGAGAGACGATTCCACCGAAAAGCGGTACAGCAACCATGTCGAGATCATGAATAGAGGCTTCTATGAGAGTGATCTTGAGTGGCTTTGCTCGAGTTGCAATGACAGCTTTGATGTGAGGATGAAGATTTCGATCGACGAAGAATGCGGCATCATCACTTCCGCTCCAGTTGCGGCGTGCGAGCGTCATAGCCTCAGCCGCACTCGTTGCTTCATCAAGCATTGATGCATTGGCAATCGGCAATCCGGTGAGATCACTCACCACTGTTTGGAAAGCAAAGATTGCCTCAAGGCGGCCCTGACTAATTTCTGGTTGATACGGCGTGTAGGCGGTGTACCAGGCAGGATTTTCTAGAATGTTGCGAAGTACCACTGGTGGCATGATGGTTCCGTAATAACCGCTGCCAATGTAGGAACGCATAACCCGGTTCTGATCTGCGAGTTCTCGTAAACGCTTAATCGCTGCAACTTCTGAAATTCCTTCAGGTAATACACTCTCGAGCTTTTCGCCCATTGCAATATTTGCGGGCACTACGCGAGCAATCAGTGATTCAAGTGAAGACTCCCCCAAGCTCGAGAGCATCAGAGCGATTGAACTTTCGTCAGGACCAATGTGACGATCGACAAAGGATTCGCGGATTACTGATCGCTTGACTGACAAGGCTCCCCCTAAAGTTATGAGAGAGAAAGAGTACTGCTAGGCGCCTTTACGCTTGCGTCGAAGCGCGAGTTCATCGGTGGCATTGCTAGGCACTGAACCATCAACCACTGATTCAGACTGTAGATTGGCCAGAGAGCCCTCTACCTCGGTCCATACTTTGTTAATGGCAATACCAAATACGCCTTGACCGCCTTGAAGCAGGTCGACGATCTCATCAGCGCTTGCGCACTCATAAATTGAGACCCCATCGCTCATCAGCGTCATACGTTCGAGATCTGAGACTCCGCGAGAGCGCAGATGCTCTACTGCGCTACGAATATTTTGAAGGGATACGCCCGTATCCAAAAGTCGCTTGACGATCTTGAGAACCAAGATGTCGCGAAAACTATAAAGTCGTTGTGAGCCAGAGCCACTCGCCCCTTGAATGCTCGGTCCAACTAAGTCCGTTCGCGCCCAATAATCGAGTTGGCGATATGTAATACCTGCAGCAACGCATGCTGTAGCTCCGCGATAACCGAGTTCTTGAACGTCGGGATTAGACCCAGTGGTCATGGAGTTCTCACTTCTGCAGACACCCGATACGGGTTATACCGAGGGGATTCAGTATGGCTTAAGGATAGAGTTCTTGCTCCAGAGCATAGCGCTGCGACACGCAAAACTTTAAACCTTTACTTGAGGCTTACCCTAGCGTGGCTAGCCAAGGAAGTCGTCAGGGTTAATCTCATCGAGAAAGGCCCGAAACTTCTCTACCTCATCCTCAGATTGATCTGGAATTTCTATCCCAGCCTTGGCGAAAAGAGCCTCTGTGGCGCTTATGGGGGCTTTTACGCGTATGGCTAGCGCTATTGCATCACTCGGCCTAGCTGAAACGGTCGTGCCGCCAGATAGATGGAGCTCGGAGTAGAAAACCCCATCTCGCAAATCTGAGATTTCCACGCTGCTCACTGGGTTACCCAAGATATGGAGAACCGAAGTGAAGAGGTCGTGCGTGAGCGGTCGCGCTGGAATCAAATTCTGCTGGGCGAATGCAATAGCCGAAGCCTCTACCGCACCAACCCAAATCGGAAGATAGCGAATTCCGCCAATCTCCTTCAGCAAAACGATTGGTTGGTTAGAAGGCATTTCAATTCGAACGCCAACAACCTCAACAGGAATACTCATGCACTCATCCTCTCACTCCCCACACGTGGGGACGAGTTCTACTTCGACCGGTGCAGGCCAGCGCGAACTAGCGCAGCATGCAATTTCACCGACAGGGCGGCTAGCTCGTTAGCGACTTCTTCCGCTCTGGCTTTTGCATCAGAACTTTTTTGAGCCAAAAGCGGTGTGATGACTTGCTCGACCAAACCAATCTCGCGATCTGCCGCAGACTTAAATGAGCGAAGATGGCGCGGTTCGATACCGAAAGCTGCAATAGCCGAAACTGTTCTGCCTACCGATAGCGCATCAGCATCGTAGTAACGACCACGAATTGTGATGAGTCCAAAGGACTCTAGCTCCACTAAT
>CAIWXY010000212.1 GCA_903916775.1 uncultured Actinomycetes bacterium | reverse complement strand
CACTCGACCGCATAGGTTGGTGCCCCATTGAGCCGAAGTGAGATGCGAATTGTTCCATCGCTCGTCGTGCACGAGCCCCAGCGCTCGCGCATAGAGCGCCAGGTGATGGAAGTAGGGCGTTCATGAAAATCTGGAAGATAGAGAGTTAGCAGGCGCCCCGCCATCTCCTGGAGTTCCAGGTCGCTACTTCTGTTCTTTGCCTCTCGGCGCAGCACGCTGGCGATCATCTCAGGTATCAGCGCATACTCATCTTTGCGCGAGAGCCGATCTGGAATATGGATTTCAATCACACCATTTTGGCGGTAAGCGCTAATGCTTCGGGTTCGTCTAGAGCTGCGGACGACTCGAAACTCTGGAAGATTCTCTGGCAAGGCAAGGGCTTGGCGCGTGCCAATAGCTTGCGATTTCTGGCGTTGGAATTGTTCACTTTTCACAGGCGCGAAGGTATCTCCGAAGATCGATTCTTGGATAAAACTATCCACCGATTCCACGAGTTATCCCCCAGTTCTCCACAGCTTTATCAACAAGCTGGAGACAGTCGCTCTCACTTTTGTTGAGAGAAGTCTGGCATTTCTTTTTGATTATCGCGCGAACTTGGCATAGGTTTCACGCACCAAGTCCTCGGATAACCGTTTCTATATCAGCAAGGGGAAGGCTGATATCGAATTGAGCGCCCGGGGATTTGGCCTTTTTATTCCTAGCTATTCCTAGATATTCCCAGCTTTTCTAGGACTAAAGGGGACTAAAGAAGTCCCGAGAGATCATCGGGGACCGTGGTGCTCGCTAAAAATCCAACTGGGTCAGCCAAATCCTCAGCTGTAGGGAGAAGCGTTGGATCTTCCCAACGATGATCACGAATAGATACTGCACTCTCTGCATCATTGTTGGCCGAGAGGATGTAAATCTCTCGCCAAAAATTGGCACATTCACGCATCTTTCGCGGTGAAACTTCCAAGCCGAGCAGTGAAGCAAAGAGTTGTTGAGTAGGTGAGCTAGTGATGCGCGCACGGCGATGAGTTTCTTGCAGCGCACTCAGTGATGGAAGCCGATCTGTCGCACTGATTTCGGTGACGTGATCGATCCAACCTTCGATTAACGCAAGTGCCATTTCGAGTTTTGAAAGTGCCGCAGCTTGAGCTGGACTTTGTTCGGGTTGGAACATTCCATTATTGATTGCCAAGGTAATTGAATCTGGATTGTTTATATCTAATTCACCAGAACTTAGCGCATCTTCAGCTTGATTTTGGATCGCAGCGATATCGACAGTAATTCCCTTGCCGTATGCGGTGATGAGATCGCGCAAGTAATCGCTGAGCCATGGCGTATGAGCAAATAGGCGATTTGCAGCTACTTCGCGCAAAGCAAGATAAATCAGTACTTCTTGCTCTGGTAGATCCAGCCCTTCGCTCCATGTCGCAATATTCTGCGGGATCAAGTGTGTTCCATTTTTTGCAAAGAGGGGGAGAGCAACATCGTTTGCACTTGTGACGTTAATTGCTAATGCGCCAATAGATTGACCAAGTTGACCGGCGATGAGTGATCCCATGAAGCCTCGCATCACAGGTAGAAAACTTTCGATATTAAATGAAGCGCGCATCTCTTCAGGAATATCAGGTGAAATCTGACCCATAACTTTCACGAGAGCTTCAGCCATTCCTTGCGCAAGCGGCTCGACAAGTATTTGCCAGCCCGGAATCGAAGACTCCATCCATTCGCGTCTGGTCCAAGCAAGATCCGAATTGAAAGTGCTCATCGGAAATTGAGTCTTATCTTCGATCCATGTATTAGCGATGGTGCACGCTTCTGAAATCTTGGCTAAATCTAAAGTGCCAACTGGAAGATCATTGTGAGTAGCGAGGAATTTACGAGCTCCCTCGCGCAAGGCGGAAGTGGCCAGCATGGGCGAACCTTCATTTATCGGGCCGCCAAAAACTCCCTCATTAGGAGTAAATCCAAAACCACTCATCGATTCACCGCACCTTCCATAATTACTCTACTGAGGTCAACAAGGAAATCCCTGAGAATCTTCCCCGGGACAGGAAACGATTTCGGATGGGCGTTGGTGGCAATACTCACTTCTTTTCTCGTCTTCTCATCTTTTGTGGGGAGATCGTGCCATCGCTAGGCTACGCGTATGTCGCATTCAACCGCCTTTGCTGCCCTTATTTGGTGGATCATCCCCCTCATCGGCGTCACAGGTGCAATCGGCTACGTTATTTGGACTTCTAAGTACAAAGATAAGTTCGATAATGAGACCAATCGGTCGGTCAGCAAGTTCCAACTCTTCCAGGAGACGCTCCGTGAGCCTGCCGCGCCAGGAGATGCCGCTGCCCAGGGTTCAGTTCAGCCGACTTCAGCTCCCCAAAACACCCCGCAGAGCTAGGCCAACTAACGCTCATCTAACCCCTTAGTAGAGTGGGGGCATGAGTTCATTCCAGTTCCCAAATAACCCTTTCGGCAATCGCGGACCTAATGGTCCTTCCGGTCAGAGCTCTGGCGCAGGACGCCGCCGGGGACCAAGCACTCTCGGATATGTCCTTATCGCGCTAGCAGTCATTGTTGCGATTCTGGTTTCACTTACTGGTTTCTACACCAACCTTCTCTGGTTCCGTTCAGTTAACTTCACAACTGTCTGGAAAACCACACTCTTTACTAAGGCCGAACTCTTCGTGGTTTTTGGAGCCATCACTGCAGCAATCGTTGCCTCAAACATATTTATTGCTTATCGCAAGCGTCCAATTTATGTGCCTATGAGCGTAGAGCCAGATAATCTCGAACATTATCGCGGTCAACTCGATCCATTCCGTCGTTACGCACTCGCTGCGATTGCACTTGTCACTTTCTACTTCGCAGGCAACACCGGTGCTCGACTATGGAGCACGTGGTTGCAGTTTAAGAATGCAACAAGTTTTGGTGTGAAAGATCCTCAGTTCCATCTCGATATCTCATTCTTCGTATTTAAGTTACCGATGTGGGAAGCGCTGATCTCTTGGGCAATTTCCACGCTTGCGATCACACTTCTTGCAACAGTGGCTGTCCACTATTTGTATGGTGGAATCCGCCCACAAGTTCGTCAAGATCGCACAACAGTCTCAGCTCGCGTACAAATTTCAGTACTTCTTGGAGTGCTTGTACTCATTAAGGCATTTGCGTACTGGTTCGATCGCTATGATCTAGCGCTTCATACCGGAAGTCTCTTTACCGGACTCTCATATACCGATGTCAACGCAGTACTCCCTGCGAAATCAATTCTGACCGGTATCGCAGTTATCTGCGCCTTACTCTTCTTTGCCAACATTATTCGTCGCTCGTGGGTTCTGCCTGCTGCAGGTGTTGTCCTTATGGTGGTCTCTTCAGTATTGATCGCAGGACTGTATCCCGCATTCATTCAGACATTTACTGTTAAGCCAAGTGAATCAAATAAGGAAGCCCCTTACATCCAGCGCAATATCAATGCCACTCGCGCTGCATATGGCCTGACAAATGTGAGTACAAAAGACTACGCCGCAGTGATTTCGGCTGCCCCTGGTCAACTCGCTAATGACACATCAAATATCGCCAATGCACGTCTACTTGATCCAGATGTATTGTCATCAACTTTCCGTCAGCTACAACAGATCAAGCCTTACTACACATTCCCTGATGCCCTTGATGTCGATCGATATACAGTCAACGGTAAGAAGCAGGACATGGTTGTTGCAGTACGCGAACTCAATATTGCCGGTAGCCCGGCACAGAATTGGATCAACGACCACCTTGTTTATACGCATGGATTTGGATTTGTTGCTGCGCCAACGAATGTAGTGGATGCAGATGGAAAGCCAAGTTTTACAGTTGGCAACATTCCACCTTCAAATGGACTCGGTGCATTTGAACCTCGCATCTACTTTGGCGAGAACGTTCCTGGATATTCGATCGTCGGAGGAACAGCCAAGAGCACCCCCAACGAACTTGATTACCCAGATGATTCGCAAGCATCAGGCCAACAGAACTACACATACATGGGCAAGGGTGGTGTCCCAATGGGCAGCGCATTTACCCGCTTACTCTTTGCGATCAAGTATAAAGATCAGCAGATTTTGCTCTCTAACCTGATTAACAAAGATTCCAAGATTCTCTTTGATCGCTCACCGCTTGTGCGCGTGCAAAAAGTTGCGCCATGGTTGACCCTAGATGGCAATGCATACCCTGCAGTTGTTAATGGTCGCGTGCTGTGGATTGTTGATGGCTATACAACCAGCTCTGGTTACCCATATTCCGCAAATGAAAATCTTGCGACAGCAACAACTGATTCTGTAACAGACAACATGAGCTCAGTAACAACGCTTCCTAATCAGACTGTGAATTACATTCGCAACTCAGTGAAGGCAACGGTCGATGCTTATGATGGAACTGTCACTTTGTATCAGTGGGATGCAAATGATCCAGTCCTCAAGACCTGGAGCAAGGCTTACCCAGGGACTGTGTTGCCTAAGAGCGCAATGTCTGCGCAACTCTTGCAGCATATTCGCTATCCAGAAGGACTCTTCGAAGTGCAGCGTGATGTACTAAGTACGTATCACGTTGATAGCGCAGCTGCCTACTACGGAGGACAAGACTTCTGGCGCGTTCCTTCAGATCCATCATCCAATGGCGCTAACGCTGGCAGCCAGCCACCGACGTACCAGACGCTCCAGTTGCCTGGTGCATCAACCTCTCACTTCTCGCTATCGACATCTTTCGTGCCACGTGGTGGTCGACAGAACCTCACTGCGTTTGCTGTTGTGAACTCAGATAATGGTCCGGACTACGGCAAGATCACCGTCCTACAGCTTCCGCGCTCAACAAATATTTCTGGTCCTTCACAAGTTGCATCTAACTTCGAAGCTAACCCAACGGTTGCTCAGACGCTCTCGCTATTACGCCAAGGTGGTTCTGATGTAGTACTTGGAAATATGTTGACGCAGCCAGTAGGTGGCGGACTTCTCTACATCCAGCCTGTTTATGTTCGAGCAACTGCCAACTCGTCGTCGTTCCCGCTCTTGCAAAAAGTTTTGGTCTCTTTCGGAGATCAGATCGGTTTTGGAAATACACTGCAGGATGCTCTCAACCAGGTCTTTGGTGGAAGTTCAGGGGCGATTGTTAATAGCTCGACAGGTGTTGTATCAGGTGGAACAACGGCAACTGTCGGAAGTTCTACATTGAAGCAAGCACTTGCAGATGCGCAATCAGCTCTCACTGCAGCAAATCAAGCGCTGAAAAACGGCGACTTTGCTGCATATGGTCAGGCTCAAAACCAGTTGAAAGCAGCAATCGCAGCGGCTATTGCTGCGCAGGCCAAGTAGTTAATAAGTAGTTAATGAGTAATTAATAAGTAGTCGAGATAAGCGTAAATAACTCAGTTTGGGTTATTGGCGCTTATCTCGTAGTATTGGCTTACCGACGCGGGGTGGAGCAGCTCGGTAGCTCGCTGGGCTCATAACCCAGAGGTCATAGGTTCAAATCCTGTCCCCGCTACTATGAAATACCTTTACGACCCATCAGCCGACGCGCTGGTTGCGTTGTGTGCAGAGAAAACCGTTGAAGCTATCGCCGACGCCTGGAGTGATCTTCGTCGTGCACAGATTGTCATCACAGGTGGCCGCACCGGCTATGCAAGTGCCAAGGCAATTGATTCAGCCCTCTTTCGTCTCATTCGAGAGAACGAAAGTTTTGAAGGTTCTGTTGTTCATATTTGGTTTAGTGATGAGCGATTTGTCCCACAAGGTGACCCTCTTCGCAATGATCAATCATTGATCGAAGCCTTCTCACTCTCAAAATCTCATTGCGTATTTCACGTTGTTGAAGGCGAGGGGGAGTTGGCTGCGGCCGCATCTCGCTATGCCAGGGATCTAGAGCTCGAAATCGGTAGCAAGGCCTTTGATGCGGTAGTTCTTAGCATGGGCGAAGATGGCCATATTGCATCGCTCTTCCCTGGGCTACTAGATGCCCAAGAGCCTCGTGCTGCTATTAGTGTCGAGAATTCACCAAAAGAGCCACCACTTCGATTATCTCTCTCACTAGCCAGACTTGCTCATGCGCATTCGATTTACATTTTTTGCCTCGGAGAAGGCAAAATAGAGGCATTGAAAGCCGTTCAGAGTGGACCGGTTGGCTTATTAGACAAGAGTTCACCAAGTGGACAGATCTACATCCTCACGGATCTGCATCTAGAGCCGCTTTAAAATTTAGACTATTTATCGTAGCTGGCTTCAACAATTACAGGAGAGACAAAGATGACCGTGCAAATTACAATCGTTGGACTTGGACGGATGGGTGCAAATATCGCACGCCGCATCAAGACACATGCGACAACCCCAATCAACATCAGCGTCTTCGATGTAAATCCAGAGACAGTCAAGAGCGTTGCAGCAGAAGGTTTCACTCCGCTTGCAGCTCTCGCAGATCTTGCTCAATACAACGATCCAGCTAACCCACAATTTGTTTGGGTTATGGTTCCTGCAGAAGTTACACAACAGACAATTCATGCTGTTGCAGAACATCTAGCTGCTGGCGCAACAATCATCGATGGTGGAAATACTTTCTATCGTGACGATATTGCAAATGCCCAATGGCTAGCCACCAAGGGAATCAACTTTGTTGATGTCGGAACAAGTGGCGGCGTTTACGGACTCGAGCGTGGTTACTCGCTGATGATTGGCGGAGATAAGGCAATCGTTGAGCGTCTTGATCCTATTTTCAAGGCTATGTGCCCAGGAATTGAATCGGCAGAGCGCACACCAGGTAAAGATGGAACGCCATCACAAGCAGAGTATGGCTACTACCACTGTGGCCCTATCGGTTCTGGCCACTTTATTAAGATGGTTCACAATGGAATTGAGTACGGCGCAATGGCGGCGTACGCAGAGGGTCTCAACTTGATCCATGCTGCAGCCCAAGGAATTAAGCATCCAACAGCAGTTGGAACTCACACAGAAACTAAGTACGACTTCGACACGGCTGAAGTAACAGAAGTTTGGCGTCGTGGATCAGTCGTAGCCTCATGGCTGCTTGATCTCACCGCTACTGCTTATGGCGAGGATCCAGAGCTAGCTTCTTACGAAGGTTCGGTCTCTGATTCAGGTGAAGGTCGATGGACAGTGCAGACAGCAATTGATGCTGGCGTCCCTGCCAATGTATTGAGCGCATCACTCATGGGTCGTTTCACATCTCGCGGCAATGATCTCTATGCAAACAAAGTTTTGTCAGCAATGCGTAAGAAGTTCGGTGGACACGTGGAAGCGAAGAAGAAGTAATGAGCGCACGTAAACGCACAGTTGAAGAAGCAGATGTTCTAGTCCTCTTTGGAGCTACTGGTGATCTTGCGAAGAAGAAACTCTTCCCGGCACTTTATAGTATGGCCAAGCACGATTCGCTTAACTGCGATGTGGTGGGTGTTGCTTCGACCAAATGGGATCACGAACAATTTGTCGCGCACGCAGTTGAAGCCATTGGCAAGGTATTCCCAAATCCTGATCCAAAGATCATTGCAGAGCTCGATGCAGAGCTCAGTCTTGTAGTCGGCGATTACTCACAAGATAAGCTTTATGAAGATTTGGCAGATGTTCTCAAAGACAAAAAGAATCCTGTTATTTATCTTGCAATTCCACCTGCATTCTTTGGAAATGTCACCAAAGGCTTGGCCCGCGTCGGTCTAACTGAACGTTGTCGCCTAGTGGTTGAGAAGCCATTTGGTCGCGATCTTCAATCTGCAATTCGTCTTCAAGATGAGCTCGAAGAAGTCCTTTCAGAAGATCGCATCTTCCGCATTGACCATTACCTCGGCAAAGAATCTGTTGAAGATATCTTGGTATTCCGCTTTGCTAACTCCATCTGGGAGCCGCTCTGGAATCACCGCTACATCAACAGCATTCAAATCACGATGGCTGAAGATTTTGGTGTTGAAGGTCGTGGAGCTTTCTATGATGGCGTCGGTGCGACCCGCGATGTACTTCAAAACCACCTACTTCAGGTCTTGGCACTCATTGCAATGGAACCACCTGCGGATCTCTCATCGCAGAATATGGAAGATGAGAAGCTCAAAGTCTTCCGTGCTATCGCTGCTCTACATCCAGAAAATGTTGTCCGCGGTCAATACGTTGGCTACTTGGAAGAGGCAGGCGTTGCTCCAGAGTCAACAACCGAGACATACACTGCTGCAACACTGCATGTAGATAACTGGCGTTGGGCTGGCGTTCCTTTCTATGTTCGCACTGGTAAAGCTCTCGCTGAATCAACATTGGAAGTTATCGTTGAATTCAAGCAACCTCCACGGATGCTTTTTGCGGAATCACAAGCTGGTTCACCAAACTTGCTCCGCTTCCGTCTTGGTAAGCGCGATGGTGTAGATATTGAACTCCAGGCTAAGTCGCCAGGAGATTCTCTCAGCACAGAGCCAGTGAAGTTAACTGTGGAATTCTCTGCAGCTCTTGGTGAACGTCAAGAAGCGTATGAGCGACTACTTCGCGCAGCTATTGCAGGCGACCATATGCGCTTTACTCGCATCGATTCTGTCCTAGAAACATGGCGCATTGTTGAAGGCGTGATCAATAACGAAGCTCGCCTCTTCCCTTACTTCAAGGGTTCTTGGGGTCCAGATCGCGCTGAAGAGCTCACGCCTAATGGCTGGCTCGAACTCTAACTATTCGATAGTGCTATCGATGGAAAACGCGGCATAAGCGATTCCATCGATAGCCAGTACTTGATTGGCGCCAGCGCCAATTGCCTGTGCGATCTCAGTGTGAAATGGCGTTGTCACACGGGCAATTCCAACAGGGCCACCTAACAAAACTGTGGCATTGGTATCGCCAACTTTGCAGGAATAACCAAGTGATTCTGAGTGCGCATAGTTGCTGATTTCAAGAGTCGCAAATCCTCGTTCTTGCAAAAACTCTACAAGTGCTTGTGACGCTGGTGTCTGTTCTTGCTGAGCAAGTGTTGCCAAGTAAGAATAAATTGTCGATGACTCAATCGTTGTTCCAGCTGCACCTGCTAGAGGTGATTCGACAACCACGAAGTTATTTACACTCCAGGTTTCAACAGCAACGTGCTCTTGAGCTTGTGGAGCTGCGGCTTTCTTTCTACCAAACCAGAGAAATCTCATGAATTTAGAGCCTTGAGAAAATCACTGTGAAGTAGGCCGTTGGAAGAGACTCCATTGCCACCATGTGAGCCATTTTTTCCATCGAGGTTTGTAAATTGTCCTCCAGCTTCGCGGACAATTATGTCGAGCGCAGCCATATCCCAGAGCGCAAGGACAGGTTCTACTGCAATATCTACTGCACCTTCTGCGACCAACATATGTGACCAGAAATCTCCCAGCCCACGTGTGCGCCAAATCGACTCCTGCAATCGAAGCATCGCTTGCTTGCGTGCACCCCATCCAACGAGATCTGAATATGAGAGCGAAGCGTCTGTGAGTTCTTTGACACCAGAAACGCGAATCTGTCGAGGTGCTGACTTATTTTCGGTGACGAAAGCGCCGCCACCCTGGCTGGCATACCAGCGGCGATAGAGTGCTGGTGCGCTCACAACTCCAAGAACAACTTCATGCGCTGGGTTGCAAAGTCCAATCAGCGTTGCCCACGTAGGAATTCCGCGTAAGAAATTCTTTGTCCCATCTATTGGGTCAATCACCCAGTAGTACTCACCTGTCTCGAGATCAGGTGTTCCGAACTCTTCACCGACGATGAGATCGTTTGGACGCTCTTGCGCCAGCAACTCGCGGATGGCCTTTTCGGTTGCCTTATCAGCATCAGTTACTGGAGTGAGGTCAGGCTTAGTTTCGATCACGAGATCGATCGCTTGGTAGCGCGCCTGCGTAATCGAATCAGCTAGATCCGCTAATCGAAGGCCCAGCGCTAAGTCGGCTTGTAAATCTCTCATGCCCCAAGTTTACCTTCACGAAGGAGTCCTCGAAGATTCGCTAACCGCGCAAGGGCGGTCGGGTCAGTAATCATGCTGTTAAGTGCGCAATCTGCTTCATCATGACTGCAATTGCGTGGGCAGTGCTCAATAGCCTCTTTAAACTCAGAAAATGCACCGATCACGCGGGAACGTTCTACGTGAGCTAATCCAAAGGAGCGCACACCAGGGGTATCGATGATCCAGCCATTCTTTTCGTTGAGTTCAAGTGCGACGGCGCTTGATGAAGTATGACGTCCTCGACCTGTCACATCATTGACATCGCCCGTGGCGCGATTGGCCTGATCTACAAGTGCGTTAACCAAGGTTGATTTTCCGACACCTGAGTGCCCCAACAGGACTGTACGTTTGTTGGCGAGCTTCGCGCGCAGTTCTGTGAGTTCGCTACCTCGTTGGACAGAGATGTGATCGATTCCTAAATCAATGTATGGAGCGAGAAATTCTCTTGGGTCTGCCAAATCACACTTGGTCATAATGATGAGTGGTGTGATCGCTTGATCAAATGCAACAACAAGTGCTCGGTCAACAAATCCATGGCGTGGTTCAGGATTGGCAACCGCCAGAACTATTGCAAGTTGATCTACATTCGAGACAATCATTCTTTCAAACCCGGCATCGTCTTCTACTGTGCGAGTCAGAACGTTAGTGCGAGGTTCGACGACAACAATGCGAGCCAAGCTTCCTTCACTGCCAGAGATATCTCCAACAATGCGGACAACATCTCCTACGACGACCGACTTCTTGCCTAATTCACGAGCCTTCATAGCGGTAACGATTCGCCCAATGTTTTCGCCACTTTCAATTAAGCAGGTGGAGCGTCCACGATCAACAGCAACTACGCGTGCCAAATCAGCTTTGGTGTAGTCAGGTCGATCCTTCGTTCTCGGGCGTGATGATCGCTTGGGGCGAATGCGGACATCGTCCTCATCAAATTCGCGAGGAGTCACTTGCCGCCATTAAGAAGTTGGGCCCATGCTCCGAGAAAGTCAGGCAGAGTTTTCTGGGTGGTCTCAATATTTTCGACTTCAATGCCTGCAACGCGAAGCCCAATCATTGCGCCAGCAGTCGCAAGGCGATGATCTTCGTAGGTGTGAAAAACTCCAGAATGAAGTGGGGCAGGGTTAATAACAAGGGCTGTTGGCTCTTCGATGACGGAGCCACCAAGGGCATTGATCTCTGTGGCCAGTGCGCTTAGCCGATCAGTCTCGTGCAATCGAAGGTGTCCGATACCTCGAAGATGCGAGGGTGAATCTGCAAGAGCAGCAAGAGCTGCGATTGATGGCGTGAGCTCTCCGACATCATGGAGATCAATATCAATACCGTGAATGGTGCCAGTTCCGGTGATGGCCAGGTTGTTGCCCTCAAAGCGCACAAGCGCACCCATCTGCGTAAAAATATCCCGGAGTTGATCACCAGGTTGTGTTGTTGATCGAGGCCAATCGCGGATGACTACAGTTCCGCCACTGATCATTGCTGCTCCCATAAAGGGCGCTGCGTTAGATAAATCTGGTTCGATCACCGAATCGGATCCGTGCATAACATGAGGCTTAACGCTCCAGGTATTACCGGAGATTTCAACGCTGACACCTTTTTCGCGCAGCATGGAGACAGTCATCTCGATGTGCGGCATTGATGGAAGAGATTGTCCAGTATGAATAATTGTGATGCCCTCTTTGGTCGCGGGAGCAACGAGGAGAAGTGCTGAAATAAATTGAGATGACGAGGTCGCATCGACTTCAACGGTTCCGCCTTTGAGCTGACCGTTGGCATTGAGTGTCATCGGAAGCGAATATCGAGAGCCGTGCTCTATTGAGACACCGAGTGATTCAAGCGCAGCAATTACTGGTCCGAGTGGACGTTCATGAGAGCGTGCATCGCCATCAAAATGGATGATGCCCTTGGCCATCGCAGCCACAGGTGGGAGAAAGCGCATAACTGTTCCAGCGTTGCCCACATCAATCTGTGTTGGTCCAAAGAGCGGAGCAGGTGTGACGGTGAGATCTCCATTGGCATCTTGCTCAATTCCGACGCCTAGATTCTTGAGTCCTGCAATCATCAAAGCCGAGTCGCGTGAATGCAGAGGGCGACGAAGCACGGAGGGGGAGTCGCAGAGCGCGGCCAAAATCAGCGCGCGGTTGGTGACTGACTTGGAGCCAGGGATTGTGATCGTGGCGTTGACTGGCTCGGACCCTCGAAAGGGTGCCTGCCAGAGAGTGCCGCTATCCATCATGTCGCTAAGCCTACCCGAGGGGAGTACGGGCCTTTATGGGAATAATCTCGAGGGAGAGCAGGTTAAAGGAGTATGGCGGTAGCCTTGTGCCCAATGGATGAAAAAGCGGGCAGCGAGTTAGCGGTTGTTGATCCGACAACCGAGACTTTGGCGCAGAAAAAAGCTCGATTTGAGCGTGATGCATTCCAATACACCAACCAGCTTTACGCCGCGGCTCTTCGCTACACCAAGAATCCGCACGATGCCCAAGATTTAGTGCAAGACACATATGCCAAGGCATTTACCTCCTTCCATCAATTTGCCCCAGGCACCAATCTCAAAGCCTGGCTCTATCGGATCCTTACAACGACTTTCATTAACTCTTATCGCAAGGATCAACGTCGCCCACAGATCGCAGCTGGCGAGCTAGAGGATTGGCAGATTCACGATGCTGCCAGCCATACCAGTGATCAGGGGCGCTCAGCCGAGGATGAAGTTCTCGATCGGATTACCGATATCGACGTTAAGGCTGCGCTCGCAGCCTTGCCGGAAGAGTTTCGCATGGCCGTCTACTTGGCCGATGTCGAAGGATTTTCATATAAAGAGATTGCGGAGATTGTCGGCGTTCCGTCTGGAACTGTGATGTCCAGATTGCACCGCGGTCGCAAACTCCTGCGCGAAGCACTTGGTGATTATGCCAAGGATCGTGGCTTTAATCGGAGTTCAGGGGGTAGTGATGAATAACCACGATCTCGCCTGCGATCAAGTCCAGCAAACCGTCGTGCTCTTTATCGATCACGAACTGCCTTCTGATGACCAGTATCAGCTCTTCGAGTTTCATTTTCAGGAATGTGAGCCATGTCTTGAGCTTCTCAATACTGAGCGGGCGGCCATCAGCTTCATGCAGAATTTGCTGCGCAATACTTGCAATGAGGTAGCCCCGGAAGCTCTCAACGCTCGAATCCAGGCAACCATCAACTCGCTAGCCGCTACCAGCACTGTCGAATTCTTCTCGCAGACCACAATCACAGAGTTCACCTTCGATGGAACAACCTCTATCGAGATCACTCAAGAATTTACGCAGGAAATTCGCCACGAATTTCCACAGGAGTAAAAGCCACTCTTTTTAGGCTCCGCCCTATAAGTTATCGGGCATGGAACAAGAGGTGAGTGCAGCGGAGAGCATGCTTGGCTCTGTCGGCATGGCGTCACTGACTGTTCGTCCGCTCGATACCGGAATTGCCCAAGGCTGTAGCGATCTTCCAGTTCTGGCCACAACTGCAACAATCTCTGTTATTGAAAGTGCATGTAGTGCGGCAATTGCCGAATTCTTAGATCCATCTCAGAGCTCTTTTACCGCAGGAGTTGCAGTGCAAGTACGAGGAACTGTTTCTGTCGGTAGCGAAGTTCGCGCACTTGTTCGTGCGTCCCAATTTGACGATGGCGTTCTGCTCTTTGATTGTGAAGTACATCAAGAGCAACGAATAATCGCCGTTGCGCAATTGCAACGGCGATT
>CAIWXY010000211.1 GCA_903916775.1 uncultured Actinomycetes bacterium | reverse complement strand
TCTTAAGGAATGGAATGTAGCCAGTGTGCTTGACTTCACCACCTCGGATAGGAGCCCCGAGCGGACGAAGGCGACCCACATCGAGACCGATCCCAGCTCGCTTAGCGGCGTAATCAGCCATAACCTGTCCAGAAGCAAAAATAGATTTGAGGTTGTCATCTGCCTTGATAAGGACGCAGGATGAGAACTGCTTAGTGCGTGTTCCAAGACCTGCCAGGACCGGCGTAGCGAGAGTGAATAGGCCTTCTGAAGCAGCGTTATAGAAGTCCTTAACCCAACGGAGACGATCCCGTTGTTCTGCGTGAAAGGCTGTTGCAGCAGCGACGATGTACCTGATCTGAGGAGACTCGACAACGCTGCCAGAGATTGCTCTATTCTGCACGAGATACTTTTCGATGAGCTGGTCGACTGCGGCATAGGGAAGGCTTTCATCTTTGTCGTGATCAACAAACTTCTCAATCTGATCCCATTCGTCTTCGGTGTACCATGTGAGAAGTTCTTCAGTGTAGAAGTTGTTCTCGACGTTCTTCTTGATAATGTCGTAGAGGCGAGGAACCTTGTACTGCCCGTAGATGTCCTTGCGCAGCATCGAGATGCGCTGCTTTCCGGCTGCGTACTGGTAGTTGATGTTGCCAGTGTCGGGATGTTCTTCTTCGTCGATGAGGTCGATCATGGCGCGAAGGGCCATCTGATCAAGCTCTCGCGTGGTCATTCCGCTGTAGAAGTGGGTGTTGGCCGCCACTTCGATCATTGATGGGGAGACACCATCAATGCCCTCACAGACCTTAGCGATTTGGTTCTGCCACTTCTCAATCTGGAAGGGCGCTTTACTACCGTCTCTCTTAATTACAAACATTTCTTCTGGCATTCTTTCATAAAGCCCCTACTGTATTTTCAGGTCAACTTCTAGCTCTAGAGGCCACAAAGGATCGGCTAAACCGATCCTAAGGGCGCACAGGTATTACGAGTGCAGCAGAGATAGAGCGTACTGGGTAACTTCTGCAACTCGACGCATCCAGCCGTTGATGAACTTCTGCTGCGTTGGGTCATTTTGAACGATCTGGTTGTAGCGAGCGACGCGAAGATCGTTGAGCTTACGGATAAGACCCGCGACATCCGCGCCGTTAACCGCCGCGAGAGTGTTTGGTCCAATCTGACCATCGGCTGATACACCGACCGCCTGTTGAAGCATTTTTGCAGAGCGTCCAACACCATTGTTCACACAAATATCGAAAGCGATAACCGCGATTGGTTCAGCAGTCAGTTGATCGCACTTACCTGCCAACCAGTAGTTCTTGTAGTAGATTTCCTGAGCGCCTGCCAGATCGAGGTTCTGGACGTCTACGCCTGGATTGGCAGTGATTGCGATGCCGTACTTGGTGAGTCCACCACGATCGCCAGGAGTGTTGGTCAGACCGACCATTCTGCGCTGGGCTTGAGTGTCGCAGGTTCCGGCAATGACACCAGCATCTGCAGGGTTCCACCAAGGACCAACCTCGTAGAGCATTACGTGGTTGAAAGCGTCTATGAAAGCCTGGCTATACGTCATGATAATATCCTCATCGAGTTTGCTTGATGCGGATATTTATCTTTGGCTCACCCAAGAAATAGTAAACAGGTTACCAGGAGAAGATGTCGCCGACCACCTTGTTCGTGAGGTGCTTGTATAGATCGTGAGGACCGATCACCACCGAGAGGTGGATTTCTTTAGCTGTTCCAGCACGCGGGCCAGGACCAACTGGATGAACCAGCGCGGTTCCCTTGGTGATCATTGGGTGAACGAGCGCCATGTTCTCGGCGTAGTCGATAACGTTGACATCGAGGGTGCGAAGGTTCATTTCTTCTGGAGAGAACGCGAAGGCGATGTGCTTGCTAGTAGCGCAGGCGGTAATCGCCACGGTGTCAATCTGGAAGGTCTCACGATCTGTGACGAGAATGAACCACGTCGCAGGAACCCAGAACTCGCTGTTGTTGATGCGGACCTTAATGGCCGCACCAGTCGTTTCCTCAAGGTAGGTAATGGGAGAGAGCATGAAGTCCGTCTGAGGCGCGTTAAACACCCAGTTGTACTTGATGACATTAAAGACGAGGGGTTAAAGGCTTGGCTCAAGATATACGGTGACAAACCAGAACATCGTGAAGCCTATGAAGTTTTAACCAAGAATGTTTTAGGTCCAGTATCGCAACGAGCTGAAAAGTTAGCTGAAGAACTGGAAGAACTAAAAAATCGTGATGTCGTAGCAAATCAACAGGTTAAAGAATTTGAAGGTTTTATAGACCGACAGTTCGAAAGACTTGAAGATGAATATGATGTAGACATCGCCACTGACGATAAGTTACGTAATGCTTTAATTGA
>CAIWXY010000210.1 GCA_903916775.1 uncultured Actinomycetes bacterium | reverse complement strand
ACCGACAAGATGAGCGCTATCGCAGAGTTGCCGGAAGATTTCGTGGAGTGGACTGGGGTAGAGGGTTACACCTTCCAATCTCGCGCAATCTATTCGACGTATCTGCGCGAACGGTTGGATCTTTATGCCACCGATCGTTACACCCACAAAGTCGCAACAGTCACACAGCTAACTCCTGGCAACGAAATATGCGCCGAGTTTTCCGATGGGGCGGCCGCCACATTCGATGCTGCGGTGTTAGCGATGGGTCACGGCTCTGCAAAACTCCCTGACTTCCTAAACAACATGTCGCCAAGTGGCCGCATCATCACAGACGTCTGGGATGGCAATGAACTACCAGATGTGCAGACTCTGATCTGCTTTGGTACCGGGCTAACGTTTATTGATATTGCACTCACTCATCTAGCAAAGTCACCGCACAATAAAGTGATCGGGTTATCTGGCTCCGGCAATCTTCCAGAAAAACATACGCGCACTCGTATCACTCCGTTCTCGCCAACTCTCGAAGATGTGGACTCTCTGACAAAACTTCGCACATACATCAGTGCAGCTGGTGAAAATTGGCGCGAAGCCGTGGATGGATTACGTCCTGTCACAGCAGCGATGTGGCGCGCTTTCACAGCAGCAGAGAAGGAAGAGTTCCTTAAGACCGACGGCTCTGCCTGGTCGCGCAGGCGCCACAGAATTGCGCCTGATGTTGCAGAGAAAGTTGAGGAGATGATCGATAGCGGTCGCCTCGAAGTTCGCGCGGTTCAAGTATCGAGTGTGCACGCTACGGATAGCGATGTCACTGTCGTGCTGAAGTCAGGTGAGTCACTGCATACAGATCTCCTTGCGATCTGCATTGGTCGCGCATCCCAAGCCGATGACACACTCTCACGTTACTTAATCGAGAACCAGATAACGAACGCTGGACCACTAGGCCTTGGGTTATCAGTCGATGTTGTTACGGGGCAGCTCAAAGATGCTACTGGCCGCGACTATTCAAATATTTTTGCTATCGGACCGCTGCGCAGTGGAGAAGCATTCGAAACAACCGCGATCCCAGAGATCCGCAAACAAGCAGCAGAGATCGCAGCAAATCTACGTTAAAAGAACTTAAGCGTTCTGAAGTATTCCTAGTTCGCGCGCTTTAGTAGATGCTTCGTGTCGATCAGATGAACCAAGAATCTGGAAGATGCGCATTGTTTCGTGACGAATTGTCGAGACAGAAAATCCGAGGGCAGATGCGATCTCGTGATTGGTATGTCCATCTGCCATGCGGGCAAGAATCTTTAACTGACGATCAGTGAAGTGGGCTGACGTCGCTTCTTCATCGCGCGGAGCGTTGGATGAACCGATGTTGATTGTGTTGGCACGAATAAAGAAGAAGAGTTCGAGCGGTCCCATGAGTGAAGCAACAATGTCAGCAAGTTCTTCTGCAGCTTTAGCACTCAGTGGTTGAGCAAAATGGATTGCAAGCACACCAGAAGTCACGCCACGAATTTTTAATTGTGCAGCTGCGCAGGTGCGCTCTGCATTAAATCCAAAGAACGTTTTATCTAGCTGCACATGTCTGATCTCATCGTCACGTACGCGCCAAACTGATGCTGGTTCTGTCTTGCCTGTTGTCGAAGGAGAGAAACCGTGGTCACCAAGGAAGATCAGTGAGTCATCACTGCGAATCCCCGATAGGCGCACCTTGGTGACGTTAAATTGAAGGAGAAAATCAAGTGCAATCGCGCGCGCAATCTCGTTGCCAGATGGATTATCTGTGAGCAGGGAAATTATTCGAGAACATACATCCACGTGCGTATGTGGATCTGCCGTGCTACCCATCTCGTTACCGCCAAACAACTATGGCACGAACAGCCTCGACGCTATTCACGCAATTGGACACATTCAACTCGACCCAAGCAGGAGCTCATGGGTAAGGATTTTGTCCGCTTAAGCCGTAATTATCACTCTAGAGCGGTGGACTGACTGTCCACGCCACGCTCCACGACTGGTCATTTTGCGTAAATTTTAAGAATCTGGCGACCCATTACTCAGTGAATTCTCGTTATAAACCGCTACTTTTTCACCTTT
>CAIWXY010000209.1 GCA_903916775.1 uncultured Actinomycetes bacterium | reverse complement strand
TCAATAATTGTTCTCGATGATGCCGATCCATCGCACTACGATAGACGTAGTCCTGGGTGGAATACTCGTGATGTCGCCCTTGCTCGAAAAAACGAGCATTCAATAATTTTTCTCTCCACCGCTCCATCGCTAGAACTTGTCGCTATGGCGGAGCGTTCAGAGATTGCCTATTACTCAGCAGCTAAGACCCGCACGCCACGAATTACATATGCACGCGAAGATGATTCCAAATCCTTTTTTCCAGTGATCACGCGTGGTATCAAACGAGGGCGCGTGCTTGTGCGCAGCGGTTCTGCTGGTTACGTTCAGAGTTTTTCCTGCCAGAAGTGCCGGAATGCTGCACTCTGCTCCTGTGGTGGCAAGCTCATATTTACCTCGTCGATAAAAGATCCGTTATGTAGCGTCTGCGAGAAGAAGTATATTGATTGGGCTTGTTCATTTTGCGGAAACAGAGTTCCCCGGATCACGCGAGCTGGAGTAGAGCGTTTAGCAGATGAGTATGCACGCTCATTCCCCAACGTCCCCGTCTTTTTCTCCAAAGCCGACCACATGATCGATAAAGTTTCAGAGGTTGTTCCAGCTCTCTATTTCTCAACTGCTGGAGTAGAGCCTTATGGCCATTATGCTGCGATCGTCATATTGGACTTAGAGAGTTCCTTGATGCACACCTCGCTTCGAGCAACAGAATATTTGAGGCTAGAAGTTTTTAGACTACTCACTCTTCTTAACCATGATGGCGAGCTCTATATTTCATTGCCACAAGGACATTCTTTTGCGCAAGAGCTAACCCAAAGAACCAGTCGGAGAGCAGCTTCGCGAGAGATTCACGAGCGAGATAGCGCTCATCTTCCACCTCATTTCCGACTGATTACGATCGATTGCGAGGGTATGGAACCGGTAATAAGTTCCTTGAATGATTTTGTTGACTCTCGTGGAGTTGAAATTATTGGGCCAATTGCTCGCAAGGCAAGCCATCGGTTATTCATCAAGGCTCCAAGAACCGTAACTCCTGAACTTATTACCCGGCTACGAGAGGTCAATCGAGTGCTAAGCATACGAAAGGCCGCTCTCATGCGCTACTACATAGATCCATACGATCTGGATTATTGATCCGACGCTGGCGTCAGGCGCTGGTTCTTTAACGGAGTAGAATTGCAGCATGTCGATCCAACCTATTCGCCTATTTGGGGATCCTGTTCTGACCACACGGGCACTTGAAGTTGATACCTTTGATAAGGAATTGCGGACTCTTGTCTCTGATTTAACTGACACTATGCTCGAAGCCCCAGGGGCGGGTTTAGCTGCACCGCAAATCGGGGTCTCTCTGCGCGTTTTTGTCTGGGATGTGGATGACGAGCTTGGACACCTCATCAATCCCACGTTGGATTTGAGCGAGGAACTCCAAGATGGAGAAGAGGGATGTCTATCATTTCCAGCACTTCGTTATGAGACTCCACGCGCTATGCGAGTAGTAGCGAAAGGCTTTAATATGCACGGCGAGCCAATTGTGGTTTCAGGTAGCGAATTTTTGGCGCGGGCTATTCAACACGAAACTGATCATCTCGATGGCATCCTCTTCATAGACCGCTTGGCACCTGAAGAGCGCAAAGCCGCCATGAAGGAGATCCGCGAAAGTGAATGGTTTGCAGCGGCCACGAATTCAGGCAACATCCCTTCGATCAAGTTTTCACCTCATGCAACCCGTGGATTAGGGATATAGAACTCTTGCAGATATCAGTAGCTTCCTCTTCTTTGCTTGCCATTCCAGTTATCGAATCCATTATTGAATCCAGCCACACCCTGGGTTCAATAATCACCACTCCGGATAGAAAATCCGGCCGGGGACAGACGCTCACGCAGACAGAACTTGCTGATTGGGCGGACGCCAGAGGCATTCCAGTCGCCAAACCTGACAGCACCTCGTCACTCAATCAGCACTTACTGAGTGCTCAACCTCAGATGATTATTACGCTCTCCTATGGGCGGATGATTCCCGTAGAGCTCCTTCACGGACCTCGCTTTGGGTGGCTCAATGTTCACTTCTCGCTATTGCCCCGTTGGCGTGGAGCCGCTCCTGTTCAATGGGCGTTGCTTGAGGGGGATACGCATACTGGTATCTCAATTTTTAAGCTCGACAAAGGTATGGACACTGGTCCTATTTACTATCAAGAAGAAGTATCCATTAACGCCGATGACACCACCGAGGTTCTGCTTGAATCTATGTCACAGCTAGCGGGAGAGCGCATCCTTGATGTGATTACGACAATTACCAAGGCCGTAAAACCAACTCCTCAACCTACTGCTGGCGTAACTCTTGCTCCTAAAATTACGAAGGAGATGTCCGAACTGGATTGGTCGCAGAGCGCTGATACGCTGCTTCGCAAGTCACGTGCGCTTCGAGTTCGCCCGGGAACGTGGAGCAATTTTAGAGGTGAACGAATCGCAATTGGAGCGCTCGCTGAATCACTAGAAGTAAATCAGTTAGGCGATTGCGGCGAGATTTCAGCCGTCAACGGTAAGTTGCTCGTGCGTTGTCAAGATAGCGTTCTCGAGATTCTAGAGATCACACCTGCTGGGAAAAAGAAGATGGGTGGCGCCGACTTCGCTCGTGGCGCGCGTCTAGTTACCGGTGAATCTTTCACCCACTC
>CAIWXY010000208.1 GCA_903916775.1 uncultured Actinomycetes bacterium | reverse complement strand
CTGCATGGTCGCTGCTCCGCGGGGCACTTTGGTCTGGTCCATAATGTTGGTGGCGACTGCTCCGGGAGCCACTGCATTAGAGCGAATTCCTTGTGGACCATAAATGGATGCAATGGATTGAGCTAGACCAGCCACCCCGTGTTTGCTTGTTACGTATGCCGAACCGGCTATTCCAGATTTAAATGTAGCGGCGCTAGCGGTTGTAACGATTGCCCCGTTGCCACGCGCAACCATTCCAGGAATAACTGCACGACTGAGCTTCATCACCGATTCAAGATTCACACCGATCACTTTGTGCCAGAGCGCATCATCTAGTTCTGCGAGTGGAACAAAGTCATCCATAATCCCTGCATTGTTAATAAGGATATCTACCACTGGACCAGCTGCTTCTACAGCGCGCGTGATTGTCTGATCATCCATCAAATCGCCTGTAATCGTGGTGATCGAATAACCCTTGGCTGAGAGTTCGCTAGATAGCGCAGTTAGACGATCCGCAACGACATCTACTCCAACTGCAGTTCCACCTTCTTCGACGAACCGAGTGATCGTGGCTTTACCGATGCCAGAACCCGCACCCGTGATGATTGCTACTTTTCCTGAAAAGCGATTCTTATAAAAAGATTCTGTCGTCGTCATAGCATCTCCTCTTAATTGCGATTATGAATGATTCTCTTCGTTCTTCTTGCCATCTTTGATCTGCTGCAAGACCCCGACTACCGAGAAAATTGCGAGGATCGAAATCACACCTGCCAGTGCGAAGTAAACATCTCTTGGAACATGTCGGGCCATGCCAACGATGTAAACATCGGGGATGGCAAAGTTGAGGGCTGAATAGAGGCCATATTTTCTAACCCCCGGACGATGCTTCTTAAATATGGCAACGACAAGGCGAGCAGTTGAAATCCCATAGAGCCAGGAAGTGATTAGGTCTACGACAAAGAACCCGATTGGGTTTACTCCATACTTGCCAAGCGTCTTCCACACTACGAATGTGGCCACGAATGTGTAGAGCACAATTGTGCTGGCCCAGACCCGTTCCCAAAAAGTTTGGCGTTTGGAGCGTGGCAGCTGGTGAGACATACCTGCAGTTTACGCGCTAAAGTGGGCTTACCACGGGAGTTCGGAAGCACCGGACTGAGAGGAAGACAAAGAGTCTTCGACCGTCTTAACCTGATCTGGGTAATGCCAGCGCAGGGAGGCAGGTAAAAACCAACCCGTGCCTAGAACTTTGACCCTTTGCGGGGTTGAAAGGGCACATAATGAAAATAAGCAGCAAGAAAATACAGCTTTTAATCGGTGCAGTAATCGTCGCACTCAGCGCATTCGTACTGATCTCTGTTAATACGGCAGGTTCGAATCAGCCGAAAGATGTCACTCTGGTTACGCATGATTCATTTGTGATGAGCACATCACTGATTAATGAATTTGATACGCAGAGTGGTTATAACCTTAAAGTCATTTCATCTGGTGATGCTGGCGCTTTGACGAATCGACTCATTCTTACAAAAGGTGCACCTATTGCTGATGCTGTCTTCGGGATAGACAACACGCTCTCCGGTGAGGCCTACGCTCATTCTTTGATCGCTGGTTCACTCACCGCCACGGACTTTGGTGATGTCTGTTTCAACTATGACAAGTTTTGGTTCGCTGCACCTGTAACCGTAAGCCCGTTTGGCGGGATGAATTTAACTTCCCCTGCTTGGGGCTGTGCGGCTTCCTGTGAGGATTCTGCGCGTTGAGTGACCTGTTGGGCTGACTCTTGTGTAGAAGTCGGCTTGGCGGGTTGGGTAGGGTTTGGCATGACGCTTGCCGGGGTGACTTTGGTTTCCGGTATTGGTTCGCTT
>CAIWXY010000207.1 GCA_903916775.1 uncultured Actinomycetes bacterium | reverse complement strand
GAAGATTTCATTACTGGCGGACAAGAAACAGTTGGATTGCGAGTACCGGCGCAACCGATTGCGCTGGCATTACTCAATGAATTTGTGAAAGCTGGTGGCAAAGGAATTGCCGCGCCATCTGCAAATCGCTTTGGCGCTGTTTCACCTACGAGTGCGCAGGCCGTAAGTCAAGAAATCGGTGAGTATCTTGCAGAAGGCGATCTCATCCTTGATGGTGGCCCATGCTTAGTGGGGGTTGAATCAACAATCATCGATTGCACCGGTAATGCGCCAATGATTTTGCGACTCGGCGCGGTTACTGCAGAGATGATCCATGAAAGCACTGGACTTGAAGCGCTTTACAAAAATCCATCAGCGATCAAAGCTTCTGGCACATTGGAATCTCATTACCAACCACAAGCAAAAGTATTATTAGATGTCGTCGCGGTTGCGGGTGATGGATTGATCGCACCAGATCAAATTCCCACACCTGACGGAGTGATTCGCTTGGCATCGCCCTTCACGATTGAACAATATGCCCGCGATCTATATGCAGCGCTTCGGTTAGCTGATGAAAAAGGTCTGGAGATTGTCGTTGTACTTCAACCAGGCGGCGATGGATTAGCTGCTGCAATTCGTGATCGCTTGCAACGTGCAGCCCACGTGGAGCAATAAAAAACCCACTCGAATCCATGGGGTCATCGAGTGGGTTCAGATTATGTGTCGCGCGAGAGTCCCTCACGCGCGCGCGACACTAGGTAGTTAAGGTTTTGTTGGCGCCACTGGCTTAGGTGGAATCACTGGTGCTATTGGCTTGGTGAGAGCAGGAAGTGCAGCGATTGCAGCAGCTCGAGCAGTTGTTGCAGCAGTTACCGCGCTCTGACGGGCAGCAAGCGCAGCGCTCTTGGCAGCTGCTGTTGGTGTTCCTGCGATCGCACTCTGGTAAGCAGCACGAGCTGCATCAAGAGCGGATCGGAAAGTTGCATTGATGCTCAGACGTGACGCGTGATCTGTTGAGAGCGCCGCGCGATAAGAATCCATCGCTGTTTTGTAGGTGGCCATTGCCTGCTGGCGAGCAGCTTGCCAAGCCTGAAGTGCGGTGCGGTATTGATCCATTGCAGCTTTGTAAGCAGCCTTAGCTGCAGCATTAGCAGCATTGGCGCCAGCTGTTGTTGGAGCTGATGACGCAGACGTCGGTGCTGGTGTTGTGCTGGTGGTGTCAGCGAAAGAAGCTGGAACCGTAAATAACGTTGCCGCGATGGCGAGTGTTACTAGCCCTGCACGTTGTGTTTTGTTCATGCCTTAATCATGTATCGATTCTTTGTGAGAACCTTGTGAAAAGACTGCCAGGACTATGCTGATTTAAGCGGCCCCCAATAGAGTTGGGCAATATGAAGCAGCCTCGCATTTTGGTCGTCGACGACGAAAACGGGGTCCGCGAACTGATTTCCGATGTCCTGCACCTTGAGTCATTCCACGTGACAACGGCGAGTGATGGGCTTGAAGCGCTGGGGCTCCTTCGCAAAAGTGATTTCGATTTAATGATTCTTGATGTTTCTATGCCGAAAATGGATGGATTCACGCTCCTTGAGAAATTAAGAGAAGAGAAGAACGCCATTCCGGCGCTTATGCTCAGTGCCCGCAACGACCGAAGCGATGTCACAACGGGCTTGCGAAGTGGTGCAGATGACTATGTAACAAAACCTTTTGGAATCGAAGAGCTCGTACTGAGAGTGAAATCGATTCTGCGCCGGACTCTTGAAAGCTCCGAACCCCTACCTCTCAAATGTGGACCAATTTCCATCGACCTCGAGCAACATCGCGTCACTTTCGGAGAAGAAGTAATCGAGCTCTCTCCAACCGAGTTTTCATTGCTGGAGTACCTAGTAGAAAACAAGAACAAGGTCGTGACTAAGGAGGCCTTACTTAAAGTCGTGTGGGGTTATGACTTCGATATCAAGTCATCGGTTGTAGAAACCTACATTTCCTACCTGCGTAAAAAACTGCATCGCGACGACTGGGAAGGCATAAAAACGATCCGAGGCATCGGCTTTCAGATAGTAGATAAAGGGTGAAGCTATCGGTCCGGCTGACCGCGCTGATGTTTGTGGTCCTCACCATCGCGACATCATCAATCGGTTTTTTTGCGATTACAAAGTACCGTTCGACAGAAATCGGGCGGATTGATCAATCTCTACAAGCAAAAGTCACCGCGCTTGATCACACACAGCAAGATCCGCTCACTGTATTGCAATACCTTGCTCAAGTTTCAGCGATTCCCGTAACTGCTGCTTACATTACGAACACCAATGATTTCGACACACTCACCTTTGGTAGCCAAGACTTTCTGACACGACCAACCCTGAGCCAGGTTATTTCAGCCGACTCTCATCCGGTGATGATTAGCAATCAGATGCGAATGCGAACATTCGAGCTACCTAATGATGAGTACCTGGTGATAGCAGAATCCACGGCGGACATAACCAAAAGTGTTGGGCTGCTTGCAAAAGATCTCGTGGTCTTCATTATTGTGATTGATCTCTTGGGTATTTTCGCTGCATATATCTTCTTCCGCAATGACCTCAAACTGAACGAACTCAACATTGCCCTTCGCAAACAGAGTGAGAGTATGCAAGATTTCTTGGGCGATGCATCACACGAATTGCGCACACCGCTCACCGTCATCAAGGGTTACTTCGAACTCGCGCAGAGAGCGGAAGACAAACAGGCAAGCGCCAAGTATTTGGCTAAGAGCGAGAGCGAAATCCTAAGGATGGAGACTCTGATCAGAGAGATACTCCTGCTGGCGGAGTTGGGTGAACGCCCTATTTCACTCAAGCAGAGCGTGAATTTCTCAGCGCTGATAGAAGAACAGATTCGTACCATGCAAGATTTATCCCCGAGCCGCGCACTCTCTGCGGAAGTGCCAGCAGGTATCCAAATCCAGGGGGACCAAAAATTACTCACTCAGATGCTTGCTAATATATTTGCCAATATTCGCCAGCACACACCCGCGGATGCTCCAGTTGACATACGTCTCACCAGCACACGAAATCGAGTAGAACTCATGGTTGGCGATGGTGGTCCTGGTCTTCCAGAATCACTTGCGACCTCCCGGATATTTACACGATTCGATAAATCACGCGCACGGACAACTGGTGGTTCTGGCTTAGGTATGAGCATTATTCAGGCAATTGTTAAGGCGCACGATGGCTCATTCAGTGTAACGAAGTCCTCTCTAGGAGGGTTGGGAATTCTGATTTCTTTCCCTGTAATCCATAAGGCTGACAGCGCAAGATAGTCTTCAGACATGTGTGGACGTTTCACTTTAACTGTGAGTGCGGATGAGATCGCTCGCCAGTTTCAGGCAAACACGCATAACGTGCCACAGCTCGAATTTAATTGGAATGTATCTCCTACAACACCCATCTACTTTGTAAAAAGTACGGATAAATCTGGTGAATCCAGAGAACTAGATATTGCTAAATGGGGGCTGATTCCGAGCTGGTCGAAGGATTCACTTCGTGCTTCCAATGCAATCAATGCTCGCTCAGAATCGATTGCAGAGAAGCCTTCATTCCGTGATGCATTCCGTCAGCGGCGTTGCATCATTCCTGTAAGTGGTTATTACGAATGGGCGACAGAACTTGGGCCATATCCACCTAAGCAACCGTTCTATATTCATAATAAAAATGATTCGCTCTTAGCGATTGCTGGCTTATATGAATATTGGATTGATCCGCAGACGAAAAAGGAAGTAACTACTGCTGCAATCATCACCCGCGAAGCGACTGGCCCGCTTGCGACTATCCATCATCGGATGCCGGTCTTTCTCACCCCCGATCGATGGGGCAAATGGATTGGCAATGAACGAGTGCGAGAGAATGAGGTTGGGCAGTATCTGGGTTTACTTGATTCTCCGGATCCCACGGCAGGTCTAGATTTCTATCCTGTCTCAACTGAAGTAAATAGCGCCTCCCATCATGGTGCAGACTTGATTGCGCCCATCGAATTAGGGCAGCCTGAGACCTTGTTTTAGTCTCCCGCACCACGGTTTTGAGGGCTTGGTTGCTCGTGTCTGAGAAATGCGGATTTCAACCTCTGCGATAAAATTTAGGTATTCGGAATTCTATTAAGAGGAGAAAACAATGAAGAAAGTATCCTTAGCTTTATTGATCGCAGCCGCGATGAGCATCTCTACTGCAAGTGCATTCGCAGCAACAGCCACAGCTACACCAAAACCACAGATCACCGGTACAGCGGCAGCTGCTGAGGGAACTGCGACACATGAGATGTCAGAGTCTGCAGCAACTCAAAATTCAGAAGCAGGGACCACCACAAAAGTGACTCATAAAACTGTTGCTAAGAAGGCAAAGAAGAAGGCAATGAAGAAGGCAATGAAGAAGGCAATGAAGAAGGCAAAGAAGAAGTAGTTCGCGAACCATTCCGAAAGCGCCGGGGCTAATCGCCTCGGCGCTTTCCACTGTTTAGCCCGTGTTGAGAAGCAGGGCGTGCTATCCAAAGTCTGGAGAGATGGCTTCGAAAAGGGTACTAAATGGGTACTTTTTCGAGGTCAGCCGACCTTTTCAGATTCGTATAGACTTCGGGCTTGCGCTTAAAACGCGTAGTGGGGCCTTTAGCTCAGTCGGTAGAGCAACGGACTTTTAATCCGTGGGTCGTCGGTTCGAGCCCGACAGGGCCCACTTTTGTTAGGAGGTCAGCCACGCGTCACAATCCAGGGTGTGAACTTCTGAACCTGCCAAACTTCGACAATTCTATTGCT
>CAIWXY010000206.1 GCA_903916775.1 uncultured Actinomycetes bacterium | reverse complement strand
GCCTGGGCTTTGGCATCTGCGACAACTGTGGCTGGTGAAGGGGTGTCGGGCAGCGCGGCGTAATAATAAAAAGAGGTATAAAGTGAGGCCGCTTGAGCAGCTTTGCGATCCGCAGGGAAATATTTCATAGCTTGAGCGTCGTATTGATCGTAGCTGTCACCACCTTTGATGATGACAAAACGGATTCCTGCCGCGTACATTTGTTGGAAATTAATTGTCGAGCCACCAGGGTGTTGGTAAACGCTGATATCCATTCCTGCAATTTTCTGACCTGGCCCCATTGCATCAATTTTGAGGGGAGCGGTGCGTGCTGAAGCCCACGTCAGGGTTGCTCCTTGAAAAATGAGAGCGATTGCAAGCGTCAGAGTAGCAAGTTGTTTTTTCATACCTCGCTAATTGTAGGAGTGAAGCCCAAAACTTTGTGGATGGCTTGCTGGAGCAGAGCGATCTGTTCTGGTTTGCGCGCTGATTTGAAATCATGATCTCCATTGAATTTGGTCGCATCAACGAAATCAAGCAAGAGAACACCGTCGGTGTATGAGACCAGGCGTGCATCAAAAAATGCTAACCAGAGAACACGGTCATGAGCCATGAGTTCGTCAAGAACATCGTTCCAGCGCGCCTTAATCTCGGCGATATTAATGTGAGCCTCACTCATGTTAGTGATGTGTCTCGTGAACATAGCGCTCACCACGAAGTGCGGAGAGGAGAGCACCGAGTAGTGACATCGCCAGTGCCATTCCAAAAACAATAAGTAATCCGTGATGGAACGGCTGGGCTATGAGGTTAGGGAAGAAATGTTTGCCGGTGAGAGTGGACCACTGCGCGTTACTGACATGCGCGTTGGCTTGAGAGCCGAGCAAACTTTGTAGTGGGTTATAACCCAAGAAGGATGCGAAGAGTGAGCCAACTACGGGCAGATTAGCGATTGAGTGTGCTTGAGCAACGCTGACCCCATGGCTTGTTAGCCCTGTGAATAAACTCTTTGGAAGAGTGTGACTTAATCCAACGATCATGAGTGAGAAGAAGACTCCGATCGAAAGAACCATTCCAGAGTTCATGAATGCTGCTTGAATGCCTCCTGCTGATCCACGATTTTCGGCAGGAACGCTATTCATGACCGCGGTCTGGTTAGGAGCCGAGAACATTCCGCCACCAATGCCATTGAGAAGAACTAGTGCGCCAAACCAGATGTAATGAAAGTTGGTTGGTGTGAACATGAGACCTAAGAAGCTAGAACCAAATAAGCAAAGTCCTGCCGTAGAGAGCACTCGCGCTCCAACGCGATCGGAGATCCATCCTGAGATTGGTCCAGCAATCAGGAAGCCTGCAGTGAGGGGTAGGAGATAGATACCGGCCCACAGTGGAGTTGCATCGTAGGCATAGCCATGAAGTGGCAACCAGATTCCTTGGAGCCAGATGATCAACATAAATTGAAGTCCGCCACGAGCGATTGCCGCAAGAAGCCCGGCGTTGCTACCCATGCTGAATGCACGAATTCTAAAGAGATGGAGATTAAACATCGGGTGTTCGACATGGAGTTCGATGTAGATGAATGCAATAAGAAATACGATGGAGATCGCGAATCCGGTGATGACCTTAGGTGAATTCCAGCCCATGGATGATCCGCCATAAGGCTGAATTCCATAAATCATGGCAACTAAGAGCGAAGTCAGGCCGATTGCGAAGGTGAGGTTGCCCCACCAGTCAATGGTTGCTTTGAGACGCTTTCCGTTGTCTACCAGGCTGAGGTAACCCCAGATAGTTCCGATGATGCCAAAAGGTACTGAGACCCAGAAGACCAGTCGCCAATCCCCAATAGAGAGCAATCCACCTAGGATCAAGCCAATAAATGAACCACCGATCGCTGCAACCTGGTTAATACCAATGGCGAGTCCGCGCTGTGTGGCAGGAAATGCATCTGCGATGATCGCTGAAGAATTGGCAAATAACATTGCTCCGCCAACGCCTTGGACTAAGCGCCAGATGACAAGCCACATTGCACCCTTGCCGGAATGATAAGGATCAAGCGCAAGAAAGACCGACGCGATAGAAAAGACTGTGAAGCCAAGATTGTAAATACGGACGCGTCCAAAAATATCGCCGATACGTCCAAGACTAATGACGAGAACAGCGGTCACGAGCATGTAGCCCTGAAGGAGCCAGAGTAGGTATCCAACATTGCTCGGCGCTAACGGATTAATCCCTACACCACGAAAGATTGCTGGCAGTGAAATTAAGATGATCGATGAGTTGATGGTCGCCATAAAGATTCCCAACGTGGTGTTGGTTAAGGCGATCCATTTGTATCGAGGGGAGACGGTTTTGCTCTCGTGGGATTTAGCTTCAGTCACCATTGCACCGTATCACAGTGAGATTTTTGATCCGTAGATTCCACTGATTCCGCTGGTAGGCGAGAGTAAGTGAGGCGGGTGGGGCTCGAACCCACGACGACCGGATTATGAGTCCGGGGCTCTAACCAACTGAGCTACCGCCTCTTACTGAACATATGAGAACTAGTTAGATTTATTTAGGGTGTACTGCAGCATTGCACGTTTGCGAATTTTACAGGGGATTGAGAAGTAAATAACAAATAAAGAAGCGGACCAGCGTTAGCTGGCCCGCTTCTTTAATAAATGGTTTATTTATGCAGGGTTAACTGCATCAGCCTGAGGACCCTTTGGACCCTGTACTACTTCAAAAGTAACGGCCTGACCCTCTTCAAGAGACTTGTAGCCATTGCCTTGGATTGCTGAGTAGTGAACGAACACATCTTGTCCGCCGCCATCAACTGCAATGAAACCAAAACCCTTTTCAGAGTTGAACCACTTAACTGTACCTGTTGCCATGTAGATATTTCCTTCGGTATGTGAGTAAAGCTGAAGTACTCCTCAGCTTCGGTCTTCCTCTAGTACAGCGATACCGAATCCATGAAACGGGTCCTGCCAAGCGTCCGACTATCTCTGAGTGTAACTTAAATCTCTCTCGTTGAAAGCCCCTGGATTCAGAAAAATTGGGGGATGGATCACGTGGGGAGGCTTGATCTGGAGTTGTAAGGAAGGGGCAAGTCCCCTTTTGGGCTTCTTAGGCCCTTCAGGCCTCTTAAACTTGGAAAGAGCTCAAGACCAAGACGACGTTATGGCCGCCAAAGCCAAAGGAATCATTGATAGCCGCGATAGGTCCCGCAGGAAGTGGTCGAGGGGTATCGCGAACCACATCAAGAACGACCGCAGGATCTAAATTCTCGATGTTGATCGTTGGGGGAGCCAAGCGCTCATGAAGGGCGAGTACGCAGAAAATAGTTTCGATCGCACCAGCGCCACCCAAAAGGTGTCCCGTCATAGATTTTGTAGCCGAGACGGCCACATGGCTAATCTCATCGCCCAGCGCAGCAGCAAGGGCATTGGCTTCTGCAACATCGCCAACAGGGGTTGAGGTTGCGTGAGCGTTGATGTGAACGACCTCAGAGAGTTTTACGCCAGAATCATCAAGTGCGAATTGAAGCGCGCGAGCAACGCCACTGCCTGTTGGGTCAGGAGCAGCAATGTGATAACCATCTGACGTGAGACCTTGACCGCGTAGTTCTGCATAAATCTTTGCGCCGCGCTTTTGGGCGTGTTCAAGTGATTCAATGACGATAACTCCGCCACCTTCACCGAGAACAAAGCCGTCGCGATCCTGATCGTACGGGCGCGATGCCTTCTCGGGGGCATCGTTGCGGGTTGAGAGAGCTTTCATTGATGCAAAGCCGGCAATAGGTAGCGGGTGAATTGCAGCCTCGACGCCACCGGTGACAACAATGTCAGCACGGCCGCTTCGGATCATCTCCATCGCATACCCGATTGCCTCTGCGCCAGATGCACATGCGCTTACGGGCGTGTGTACGCCAGCGCGTGCACCGAGTTCGAGTCCGACGTTCGCAGCTGGACCATTAGGCATCAACATTGGAACGGTATGTGGGCTTACTCCGCGTGGGCCTTTTTCTTTCAAAATGTCATATTGATCTAAGAGTGTGGTGACGCCACCGATGCCTGATGCGACGACTACTCCAAGACGTTCCTTGTCGACCTCAGGGGAGCCTGCGTCTTTCCAGGCTTCGCGCGCAGCGATCAAGGCAAATTGTTCTGAGCGATCAAGGCGACGCATTTCTACGCGCTCCATGACTTCACTCGGTTCGACCATCACTCGCGCAGCAAATTTAACGGTAGAAGCTTCGGTCCACTCTTCAGTCAGAGTGCGCGCACCACTTTTACCAGCTAACAAATTTGCCCAGGTTGTAGGGACATCCCCACCGATAGGTGTGGTTGCGCCGAGCCCGGTTACTACTACGCGAGGTCTAGTCATCTAGTTCGTATCTCTTTCTAGATTAATCGTACGGTGGTTGCTGAGCAGGTTATTGCTTAGCAGGTGATTGCTTAGCTATGTGCAACGATGAAATTAACAGCGTCTCCGACTGTTGCCATCTTTGTTACTTCTTCATCAGGAATCTTTACGCCGAACTTTTCTTCAGCTGCAACGACAACTTCAACCATGCTCAATGAATCTACTTCTAGATCATCGCTAAAGCTCTTTGTCATCTC
>CAIWXY010000205.1 GCA_903916775.1 uncultured Actinomycetes bacterium | reverse complement strand
CTCTCGCTGTGCGCTCACTGTGATCACCAGATCAAATTCATAGTCGAACTCAGACTCAGCCAATAGTGGAAGTTGTGCAATAACAATTGCATCGGGCTCTTGCCCGGAGATGAAGTCCGCGTAAGCCGAACGAATTCGCGGATGGACAATAGCCTCGAGCTTCGCTCGTGCCTGTGCATCGGAAAAAACGATAGTGGCTAATTTTGCTCGGTCCAGCTCCCCCTGAGTCAGGATCTCATCTCCGAAGGTTGCAACGATTTCGTCAAACCCTTCAGTTCCACGCTCGACTACATCTCGTGCCAACTGATCGAAATCAACAACTACAGCACCAAGCTGCTCGAAATAGTGAGCGGCCAGGGATTTACCTGAGCCGATTCCACCCGTGAGTCCAACTTCTAGCACTTCTTAAGCCTACCGACTTGGCTCGAAGCTTGAGACATGAAAAAGCCCCCGACCGAAGTCAGGGGCTTCAACTCTAGATTGATGAGATGGGTGCTTATTCAGCAACAACCTCAGCTGCGCCAGTAGCATCGGCGGCCTCATCGGCAGCTTTTGCTTCGGCCTTCTGCTTCTTGTGAGCTAGGAAGCGGCTCTGAGCTTCAGCGTATTGACGCTCCCACTCTTCGCGTTGCGCTTCAAAGCCTGGACGCCACTCTTGTGAGTCAGCATCGAAGCCTTCTGGGTAGATAAAGTTGCCTTCAGCATCGTAGCGAGCAGGCATTCCATATTGTGTTGGATCGAATGCTTCGATCTCCACTTCATGGCCTTCGTTAGCTTGCTTCAATGAAAGTGAGATGCGGCGACGCTCGAGGTCGATATCGATGATCTTTACGAAGAGCTCATCGCCAACCTGAACAACCTGCTCTGGGATCTCAACGTGGCGTTCAGCCAACTCTGAGATGTGAACAAGGCCTTCGATTCCTTCGAATACACGAATAAACGCACCGAATGGAACAAGCTTTGTGACCTCACCTGGAACAACTTGGTTGATCGCATGTGTGCGAGCAAATGCTTGCCATGGATCTTCTTGTGTAGCCTTAAGTGAGAGTGAGACACGCTCGCGCTCGAAATCTACTTCGAGAACTTCAACAGTTACCTCATCGCCAACTTCGACAACCTCAGATGGGTGATCGATATGCTTCCATGAGAGTTCTGAGACGTGAACCAAACCGTCAACGCCACCAAGGTCAACGAAAGCACCGAAGTTGACGATCGATGAAACAACACCGGTACGTACTTGGCCCTTTGTGAGCTGGTTAAGGAAAGTTGTGCGTGACTCTGATTGAGTCTGCTCGAGGTATGCGCGACGTGAAAGAACAACGTTGTTGCGATTCTTATCGAGTTCAATGATGCGGCACTCAACTTCCTTACCAATGTAAGGAGTGAGATCGCGTACGCGACGCATCTCAACGAGTGATGCTGGCAGGAAGCCGCGTAGTCCGATATCGACAATCAAGCCACCCTTAACAACTTCGATGACCATACCTGTAACGACTTCGTCGCGCTCTTTCTTACCTTCGATCTCGCCCCAGGCACGCTCGTATTGAGCACGCTTCTTGGAGAGGATCAGACGACCTTCTTTATCTTCCTTCTGCATCACGAGAGCTTCGATACGATCGCCAACCTTGACGAGTTCTGAAGGATCTACATCATGGCGAATAGAAAGTTCGCGTGAAGGAATAACACCTTCAGTTTTGTAACCAATGTCGAGGAGAACTTCTTCGCGATCAATCTGGACAACGATTCCAGAGACCAAATCTCCATCATTGAAATTCTTAATTGTGCCTTCGATTGCGGCAAGGAAATCTTCTGCTGAGCCAATATCGTTTACTGCGTGGTTGCTAGACAAGTGTGATGCTCCGATGGGATAGAAAGTAGTAGGGCGTACATCTCGCACGGTGTGCGAAGTTCTAAGGTTACCGAGTTGCGGCAACGAGGGTCAAACGCCTCACAAGCCCATGAGAAAAGGTCTAGACTTCAAAAATGCGCTCATATTTGGCGATTCTTCGAAATCCCAGAGCTCGGGCAATGATCGTGGCGGCCTTTCCGGCTCGCTTGGCCTACGGAATGGTCGGCCTGGGTCTCTATTTCAAGGTCCACTCCGACACTCACTCGATTGCCCTGGCTGGCTTAGCCGCAGGCGCCAATGGAATTGTCGGCTCGCTGACCACCGGACTTAGATCTCACGTGATCGAGCGTGTTGGATCCATGATCCCTCTACGCATTTTTGTCCCCGGATACGCCCTAGCCCTGGTGCTTGTAGACCACGCTCATGGCGCTGGGTTATTGATATTTTGCTCCGGTCTTCTCGGCGCCACAGCGCCTCCAATCAATCTCTCCGTAAGACCTATGTGGAAGACGGCAGTTCCTGAAGACCAGTATCGCACAGCGGTTGCCATCGATACCGCGTCGCTGAATATGGGCGTGATCCTCGGGCCTCCGATAGTTACAGCGCTCGCGCTTTCATCGCATCCATCTTCAGCTCTTGAAGTCGCGGCCTTCCTTATTCTCCTCGGCGGCATATCACTCTCACTTTTGCGATTTACGAGAGAGTGGGAGCCAGAGAGAAAAATTTCCGGTGCTCCAAGTCTCTTCAAATCCCCTGCTATGAGAATTTTACTGCTTGAGGCGATGTTGATGGGATTTGCCACTGGCAATTTCCAAATTGGTATCCCTGCAATAAGCACCTTGCACAACCAACCACATTTCGCTGGTTATGCATTTGGGCTAACTGCAACCACATCAATCGTGGGAAGTTTGCTCGCAGGCACACTCGGTCGCCACATTCTGCCGGTACGTGGTTTTCGCCTCATCTATATCTTCTGGTTCTTCGCCAGCATTCCTATGATCTTTTCCAATCCGGGGTGGTCCTTCTTATCCGCCTGCGCACTCTTTGGTTTTATCGGTGGGGCCGAACAAGTCTTTTACCTGGAGATGCTCGAATTCGTACGCCCTGTTGGTGCCGCGGTCTCTGCTCTCGGATGGATTTGGACGACCGAAGGAAGTTTTGCAGCTATCGGTCAAACATCGGGCGGATTTACTTCACAACACTTTTCGCCACATGGTTGCTTTCTCATTAATAGCGCCATGATGGGTGTTGGCATGATGGTCATTCACTTGGGTCGTGGACGACTAGTGAACGGCTAGTGTGCTGCTAAATCCCAACTCGCACCCACACCGACATTAACCGCCAGCGGAAGTGAGAGCTCAATAGCGCTCTCCATCTCTCGCTTAACAATCTGCTCGAGTGTCTGCCGCTCCCCTGGATAAACCTCAAAGATGAGTTCATCATGCACCTGCAGCAGCAGACGTGAGGCAAGAGCTTCTTTCTTCATTGCTGAAACGACATTCAACATTGCCACCTTAATAATGTCTGCTGCCGAGCCTTGGATTGGGGCATTAAGTGCCATTCGCTCTGCAACCTCGCGGCGCTGGCGATTATCACTATTGAGATCAGGCAAGTAGCGACGTCGGCCAAGGATTGTCTCGGTATATCCCTTTTCACGTGCGTGAACGACCACGGTTTTTAAATAGTCTTGGATTCCACCAAAGCGCTCAAAATATTGGTTCATAAGAGCTGCGGCATCGCCGGGCGACAAGTTGAGCTGCTGCGCTAATCCATACGCAGATAATCCGTAGGCAAGACCGTATGACATTGCCTTAATCTGTCTGCGCATTTCAGGATCAACTTCAGATGCTTGGACGCCAAAGACTTGTGCCGCAACGGTCGAGTGCAGATCTTCCCCGCTCCTGAAAGCTTTGATCAGACCTGCATCTTGGGAGAGGTGAGCCATGATGCGCATTTCAATCTGGCTGTAGTCGGCAGTAAGCAGGCTCTCAAAAGGAGCTTGTGGAACAAAGCAATCGCGGATTCGGCGCCCCTCTTCGGTTCGAACAGGAATATTTTGCAAGTTCGGATCTGTGGAAGATAAACGACCGGTCGCAGTGACTGTTTGCTGGAAGGTAGTGTGAATTCTTCCGTCGCTAGCAATTGCGCTTTCTAAGCCCGCAACTGTCGTGAGTAATTTACTGGTCTCTCGAATGCGCAACAGATGATTGAGTACTGGGTGTCGCGTTTTAGCAAATAAGAGTTCAAGGCTTTCGGCATCGGTGGTGTAACCAGTTTTAATCTTCTTAGTTTTTGGCAGAGCTAATTCATCAAAGAGCACTGCTTGCAACTGCTTAGGTGAAGCAACATTAAATTCATGCCCTACAACAGCATGCGCGGCTTTGGTCTCTTGCGCGACTTCTGAAGTGAAAAATTCGCCAAGTGCAGATAACTTTTTGCGGTCGATAGCAACGCCTAATCGCTCTAACTCGCTCAGTGCAAACATCGTAGGCATTTCTATCTTCTCGAGTAGATCGCTCTGTTCGCGCGCCTCTAGCTCTGCTCGGAGTATCGGTACAAGTTCGTATATGACACCGGCGTAGGATGCATTGAAAGACGAGAAGAGGTCATCGCCACTCTGGGCAATCGAGCGCTCCAGAAAGCGCTCCGCTAGATCACTTAAT
>CAIWXY010000204.1 GCA_903916775.1 uncultured Actinomycetes bacterium | reverse complement strand
GTGGGAATACATGGCCAGGGCGTGCGAAATCAGCTGGCTTTGCGGTGGCGCTAGCTAAAGCGTTAATCGTATTGGCGCGCTCTGCCCCGCTAATTCCGGTGGTGTGGTCTTTTAAGACATCGACGCTTACTGTGTACGCGGTCTTTTTCTCGTCTTGATTGTTCTTCACCATTGCTGGCAGGCGGAGATTATTGGCAATCTCTTGAGTGAGCGCCGCACAGATAAGCCCCGATGAATACCGAACCATGAAGCCAAGTGACTCTGCTGTGGCGGTTGCTCCTAAGAGCATTAAGTCGCCTTCGTTTTCACGTGACTCATCATCAGCAATGATGACAAATTTTCCTTGCTTAAATTCTTCTAGCGCATCTTCTAGTGTCATTCGTTGCCTCGTTTCATCAAGCGCTCGACATACTTAGCTAGGACATCGACTTCGATATTGACGCTATCGCCGACGTTGCGCGCATGAAGATTGGTTTTCTTGAGTGTCTCTGGAATCAACCAGACGGAAATTTGGTTCTTAGCATCATCGAGCTGACCAACAGTGAGTGATACTCCATCTACGCAGATCGAGCCTTGTGGCTGGAGATATTTCATGAGGTGCGCAGGTATCGTGACATCTACTTGTTGCCACTTATCCCCAGGAACAATCGCGGCAATCTGGCCAACTCCATCGACATGGCCCTGGACGATATGTCCACCTAAGCGATCAGAGACTTTTGCTGCTAACTCCAGATTAACAAGTGAGCCGACATCCAATGAACCGAGTGATGAAAGTTTGAGAGTTTGGATCATCACATCAGCCGTGAAATAGTGGGGAGAAAATTCCACAACAGTTAAACACACGCCATTGACCGCAATTGAATCACCTAGTTTCACATCGGTCAGGAAATCTTCCACGTCGAAGCGAAAAACCGCGCTATCGTCGCTGCGAGTGATCGCACTGACTTTTCCGACTGCCTGGATGAGTCCGGTAAACATTATTTAGCCACCTTACTTAAGACACGTGCATGGGTGAGAAGATCGTTACCGATCAGGGAGTGCGAGATAAATTCGAGATCATGGCGATCTGTAAGGGTTTTGGCCCCTAAATCACCCATACATGAGGCACCACTGCCAAGCAGAGTTGGGGCTTGAATCAGGATGATTTCATCGATCAAGCCTGCGCTAAAGAGCGCAGTCCCCAGGGTGCTTCCCGCTTCGACGAGCACCTGCTTTATTCCGCGAGCTCCCAAGTCGGTAGCCATTTGGTTCAGATCACGAGAAGCGATGTGAAGAGTTTCGGCTCGATAATCAAAGACTTTGAGTGAAGGATCGAGCGACCTCTGTCCAACAATTACTCGTAAAGGATTTTTCTGGACCAACTCATCGTGCGGAATCAGCTCTGGATCATCTGCAAGAACTGTCCCGGTGCCAACAAGAATTGCATCGCTCTGGCGACGAAGAGTCGTCACATATCCGCGAGCTGCATCACCGGTAATCCACTTAGAGCTGCCATCAATCGCGGCAGTTTTCCCATCAAGAGTTGCTGCAATTTTCCAGATAAAGAGTGGACGCTTTTTTGCAATCAAAGTGAGCCACGCGCGATTCACGAAGCGAGCCTCATCAGCCATGATGCCTTCGCATACTTCTACTCCAGCTGCTTCTAACCGCGCGCGACCACCAGCTGCAACGGGGTTGGGGTCTTGGATTGCAAAAACTACGTTTTTAATTCCGGCATCGATAATTGCTTGAGTGCATGGACCTGTCTTGCCAGTGTGATTGCATGGCTCAAGAGTCACAACGATGGTCGAACCCGCCGGAATGCTCTTCGCGTTTTTGATCGCGACTACTTCGGCGTGGTGACCGCCAGCATGGAAACCTTCGGAGACGATATTTCCGTCTGCATCGATAATTACTGAACCAACTACTGGATTAGAGCCAGTGCTTCCTTGACCCAGGGCAGCCAAAACAATCGCGCGTTTCATCGCGGCGTTGTAGTGAACGTTGGTAGTAATTTCTAGCCT
>CAIWXY010000203.1 GCA_903916775.1 uncultured Actinomycetes bacterium | reverse complement strand
CGCGCAGAAATCGTGCCCTCAAAGTATCGCAGAAGGGGTGGGCAATAACCAATTTAGCCGCGGTGGGCGTCGTTATCTGGAGCGTAAATGGACGTTCTGCAGCAGCCCAAAGCCGACCAGGGTCGCAAACATGCTTGAGCCGCCGTAGGAGATGAACGGTAGAGGAACACCCGTCATGGGCATCAATCCCATGGCCATTCCAATATTTTCAAAGGTCTGAAATGCGAACCATCCAATGACGCCAACGCAGACAAGTCGACCAAAGAGGTCGTTAGTTCGTTGGGCGATCAGGAAGGCGCGCCAAAAAAAGAGTCCAAAGAGAGCGATGATCAGCCCAGAACCCACAAATCCGGTCTCTTCTCCTGCCACAGTAAAAATGAAGTCAGTCTGTTGCTCTGGAACAAAGCGTCCGTTTGTCTGCGGTCCCTCGAATAGCCCACGTCCAAGTACGCCGCCAGAACCAATCGTAATTCTTGATTGGCGAAGTTGATATCCACTTTGTTGGGGATCTGCAGATGGATTGATAAAGGATGAAAGTCGCTTCACTTGGTACTCGCTCATGATTCCGACTTTGGCAGCGCCTATAACTCCAATAACTGCGAAAAGTAGAAGTCCAGCAACCCATCGCGATTTTGCTCCCGAGACGGCAATAATTGCGATCATCGATACGCCAATAATGATTGCGGTACCAAGATCGGGCTGCAGCATGATGAGCCCCATAGGTACTGCTGAGATCGCAAGAGCTTTGATGACATCTCTATCGCTCGGACCCGAATCTGTATCTCCGTGTTCAGATAGCAGCATCGAGATTCCGAGGATGATGGAAATTTTTGCAACTTCTCCAGGTTGAATCTGGAATCCACCAGGGAAAGTGATCCACGCGCGTGCGCCATTGACGACGCTTCCAATACCAGGGATCGCAACAGCGATAAGGCCGAGCACTCCGAGCCCCCACAGTATTGGCGTATATGCACGAAGCAGTCGGTAGTCAATCAACGTTGTGGCATAACCAAGTCCGATACCAATAACGATATTGATGATGTGACGCTTGAGGTAATACTGAGGATCGAGACCTTGCGAAGCAAACCAGGTGCGAGTGGCAGCCCATACCAAAATCGTTCCAATGAGAAGTAGCGCGACGACAGAGAAAGTGAGCCAGCGATCAAAGCCAGCGACATTCTCCGTGATGCGACGCTTGCGCACACGTGGAGTAATCATCACCACAGCCGAACTCCTTTCTTCTCACTCAACTTAACTAGGGCGCAACCACCGGCGTTACCGGCGCTGCATTCTTCGGATCTACCTTGGGAAGTCCACTCGGAGGTGCACCTGTTGGGAAGATCGCAACCTTTGGGTCAACAGTATTGCCTGTTACCCCGTAAATTGCAGAATAAATATCTTTTACACCCACAGCCGCAATCGACGCTCCATAGCCACCCTGGCTCACCATCATGACAACTGCGTACTCTGGCTTTTCACTTGGGGCATACGAAGCGAACCACGATGTCGGATCCTTGGTAGTTCCGTTGGCATTACGACCCTGTACTTGGCCAGTGCCTGTCTTACCGCTCACCGCAATCGGGAAGGTAGAGAAGACTGGGGCAGCTGTTCCGTCGGTATCTACCTCGCGCAGCGCTGCATGCAAGAAAGTCAGGTCACTTGATGATGCAGGAATTTTTCCATTCACCACAGGTGAATACTCTTGAACAACTTTGCCATCTGGCTTCAAAATAGCTCGAGCAACTTGTGGGCGATACAAAGTTCCGCCGTTCGCAATTGCTGCATAGATATCTGTCATTTGGATCGGAGTCATCAAAGTATCTCCTTGGCCAATGGCGAAGTTCACAGCGTCACCTGCGCGCAGCACATAACCATCTACGCAATCTTGCTTCGCGATGGCAATGAGATATGGAGTGAGATCTGACTTTCGTGCAAGTTTTGTGAAGTTGCAATAGAAATTCTTATTAGCTTTGTAATACGCCAACTTCCATGCACGATCGGGCAATCGACCGGAAGCTTCTGAAGGTAGATCGATCCCCGTAGGCACTCCTACTCCAAATGCCTTTGCATTCTTGAAGAAGAAATCGTTCGGATTGTTGTGTGGGAAAAGACCGCCATCTTTGACCCATTGGTCATAACCAATCTGATACCAGATTGTGTCGCAAGAAACGGCGATTGCATGTTGCAAACTGAAGTGACCCTGTACCGAGGTGTCATCGTTATGAAATTCCTGGTTACCGATTTTGAGTGAGTACGGGCAGTCATAATTTGCATTGAGGTTGTAGCCGGCAGACGAAGCGGCCACCACAGACAGTGCCTTGAATGTAGAAGCGGGTGCGTACTCACCATCGGTGGCGCGAGAGAGAGCAGGCACACCATCAGAAGCGCTAAAGAGGGCTTGTGCCTGTGCGACAGTGAGCCCCTTCTGCCACATATTTGGGTCATAAGTTGGATATGAGGCCAAGGCCAAAACTCGACCTGTGTGCACATCCATAACTATTGCGGCGCCAGAGTCGGCGACGTTTCCCTGTGCGCGAGCGTTAAGAACGCTAGCGGCGAGAGCTTTTTCGGTAGCTGCCTGAAGGCGAGCATTGATATTGGTGACCAGATTATCGCCTGGCGTAGGGTCACTGTTCTTTGAAACGCTCGTGATGTTGCTCGTTCGATCCACGATCACAGTTTTGATGCCAGGGATACCTTCGAGGTATTTGTTGTATTGATACTCAAGCCCTGTCTGACCGATAGTTTCATTTTGGTAATACTGATTGTTGCCACGGGCAATATCAGCGCTAGTAACTGATCCCACATAACCCAAGAGGTGAGCTGCATTTTCACCAGCAAGTGCAGGGTAACTACGAATAGGCACGGGCGTTGCATCTATGCCAGGGAATTGATCTGCGTTCTCTAAAATCTTAAGTGCTTGCGCACTCGTTGCGACTTTTGTTAATGGAATTGGTTGGTAGAGAGTTCCATTCCAACATCCGGTGCGAGAACCCAGAGGCAACTCTCCGCAGAGACGAGTGCTGGTATAAACATCTGAGTAGTTCTTTCCGAGCAGGGTTGCGACTTTCTGGAGGACACCAACACCCTTGTCTTTCATCTTGTCGATCACACTTCGATCGACGCTAATCACCATACCTGGACGATCCATCGCCATTGGCAATCCAGTGTCGTCCACAATCGCACCACGAACAGCCGGATTGACGATATCTCGGCTTTGAATACTCAGCGCTGCATTCTGATACACCAGACCATCGGCTACTTGCAGATAGAAGAGGCGGCCAAGCATCGCAAGCAAGAGCGAAATAACAAGTACTTGCATAACAACTAAGTTGAGGCGAGAACGGCTATTCATCAGCGCTCCCTAGAGGTAAGAGATGCTCTGCGGAAGTGCCTAAGGGCGGGCAGGAAAATAGGCGTAAAAATGATGGTCCACACAGCATTCGCGCAGACGATAACTATGTCGCGTCGGAAGGAGCCGTTGCCCTCCCCCAGCAGCGTTCCAAATGCTAAATAAGCCAGCAGTGCAACGCTCACACCAAAGGCAACAAAGAGGACAAATGTAAGTGGTGAAAGCGTGAAATCTGCGATTGATTCCTTGTTGGCCGCAACTATGTAACCAACGATTGTCAGAATTAAGGCCCACTGCCCAAATGGCGCATTCGACGTTGGAGAAAGATCTAAAACGATTCCACCTAAGAATCCCATCACAATTGCACCATTGTTATCTTCAAGCGCAATGAGAGCGATTGCAATAGCAAGATAAAGCGAGAAGCCGGCAATCGGAAAATGGATCAGCGAGACAACTGATTCTTGAACAATAAAGAGAACAAAAAAGAATCCAAGAGTTACGAACGTTCTAGGGATACTCACGAGCGTTACTTAGTTCGGGTTGGAGTCGGGGTTGGTAACAACTTAGCAGCAGGTGATGCAGATGGTGCACCAGGGACTGCGATACCTGTAGCAACCGGCGCTGGCGGCGCGGTGATATAGACAGTGACTGTTGGCTGAGGTGTTGGGACCAGCGGTGTTGATGGTGCAGCTGATGGCGCACTCAAGATGACCGATACAACTCCGAGATCATTGAGGTTGGCATATGACTTAACGTCACCACTTTGAGTAAGCGTTGAGGTGGTGTGATCTACCCAAGTGACTTGACCAACTGGCACTCCAGGAACAAATGGATGGTTGTTATCACTGCCATTTGTCAGCAGGCTGTCGCCAACCAAGATTGTTCCAGCAGGATCGAGAAGTTGTAGCGAGTAAGTATTAGTTCCTTGCCCTTGCAGAATTCCGATGCTCTGGCTGCGTGCAATTCGAACGCCTACCTTGAAATTTGGATCACTAATGAGCTGGACGATTGATGTTGAGCTGGTGACAGTTTTTACCAAACCAACAAGTCCATTGGCCGAGATAACGCTCATATCTGCTCTTATTCCAGAGCTACTACCTTTATCGAGCGTGATTGTTTGAGAGAACGAGGCGGCAGATCCGCGTCCGATAACCCGCGCAGCTACCACTTTATAACTGCCCCTACCTGCGAGATCGAGAACGCCTTTTAGCTGAGCGAGCTCACCTTTGGCATTTTGATCAAGAGTGAGAGCTGACTTGAGTTGAGCATTTGCAATCTCGACTTGATCAAGTTCGGCCTTGGTTTTTCCGAAATTCTTTACATTGCTAAAAAATCGTCCGACTGGCGAGAAAATATCTGAGACTGTTCGTTGGACTGGAGCAAGGGTGCTCTGTGTAACCGAGCGCGAGCCCTTAGTCAGACTGACTCCACGCAAATCTAGGGTGATAAAAAAGAGAGCTGTGACAAGAAGGATGATCAGCAACAATCGTGATCGATTATTACTTCCTCTTGCCACAGCGTTACCTCAACTTCTGTTTAATTATTGTGCGTTATGTATTAGCGACGTGGCTCAGAGATCAAAACCTTCTCGAGTGCTTCGAATTCTTCAACGCACTTACCGGAACCTTCAGCGACTGCCTGAAGTGGGCGTTCGCAGATATGAACTGGCATTCCTGTTTCAATACGTAGGCGCTCATCTAAGCCACGAAGAAGCGCTCCACCACCGGTGAGAACAATTCCACGATCCATAAGATCACTAGCAAGCTCAGGTGGAGTCTTATCGAGCGTTGACTTCACTGCGTTCACGATCTGATTGACAGGTTCTTCTAAGGCTTTACGAATATCTTCAGCTGATACCAAGATAGTTTTTGGAAGACCTGTAGCTAGATCGCGTCCGCGAATTTCAGCATCTGGCTCGCCAGGAAGGCGATAAGCCGAACCAATTGCCATCTTGATCTCTTCTGCGGTGCGCTCACCGAGAAGGAGTGAATATTCGCGCTTTACCCAATCAATAATTGCTTGATCAAGCTCATCTCCGCCAACGCGGATAGAAAGCGCAGTAACAATTCCGCCAAGGGAAATAACAGCTACTTCTGTTGTTCCGCCGCCGATATCGACCACCATATTGCCTGTTGGCTCATGAATTGGAAGTCCAGCACCAATAGCCGCAGCCATCGGCTCTTCAATGATGTAAACCTTGCGAGCTCCGGCGGCATATCCAGCGTCCTTCACGGCGCGCTGTTCAACTCCGGTGATGCCAGATGGCACGCAGACCACTATACGTGGCTTGGCCAAATAGCGACGACGGTGAACCTTCTGGATGAAGTAACGAAGCATGCGCTCTGTTGTGTCAAAGTCAGCGATAACGCCATCTTTAAGTGGACGAATGGCGACGATGTTTCCTGGCGTACGGCCGATCATACGCTTAGCTTCGATACCGACGGCCAGAATGGCGCCTGTATCTTGGTTGACGGCCACAACTGATGGCTCATTCAAAACAATGCCACGTCCGCGTACGTAGACCAGCGTGTTTGCTGTACCTAGATCAACAGCCATATCGCGACCAATAAAGGACATGCGTGTCTGCTTCTTCTCTTTATTCGCGCTCTTCAAGATGTCACGCATGGTCATACCTCCGGGAAGTTAGTTCGGGAAAAAAATTGCAATTTCGCGAGCAGCAGATTCTGGTGAATCAGATCCGTGCACCAAATTCTGAACAACGCGTGTTCCTTGATCTGCACCAAGATCGCCACGAATGGTTCCAAGCTCTGCTGTTGTTGGATCTGTAGTTCCCGCAATCTTGCGGAAGCCTTCAATCACGCGATGTCCTTCGACGACCATCGCAACAATTGGACCAGACATCATGAACTCAAGGAGTGGTTCGTAAAAAGGTTTTCCGAGATGCTCTGCATAGTGCTTACCCAAAGTTTCAAGATCAGCATGCATCATCTTGAGCGCGACGACTCGATAGCTCTTTCGCTCGATACGCGCGATTACTTCACCAACAAGATTGCGTCGCACGCCATCAGGTTTGATCAAAACTAGGGTTTGTTCCATGCGGCTATTGTATTAGCCCAACCTTATTTCTCGAATTCGGCCCGGATTCGCTCAGCTTTGGCCCCAAAGTACAAAGCGCACGCCCCGAGCAGCAGGAAGAGCCCGCCCACGAAGTACATGGCTGGAACTACAACACCGTAAGCAATCATCAGAACCTGCCAGAGACTTCCCAGATATCTACCAGTCTTCTTCTTCATCAGCCCGGGGGTGAGAAGAAGGGCGATCGCCAGAGCGCCGCCAAGGGAGAGAGCCAGAGCGCCGTGATGATCCATCGCCAATAACAGGGCAAATCCCATGATCATGGCTTCAAATGCGAGAACTGCAGAACCTAAGACTCTCATTCCTCGTACCCCGCATCGCTTTCATATCCAGAGATCTTGCGAACAATCGTGCGGGTCTGGCCTGCCGTTACAACCGAACCTGTTACTACGACAGCAGAAATACCTTCGCTCACTTGGTTGATCAACGTACATTGCTCCATCGCGTATGTGATTGCAGCTTGCAGGTCTGGTTCGCGATAAACGCGATCGACTCCAAATACGGCGACTGCTTTTTCTAGAAGTACATCAACTGGCATTGCGCGATCGGAATAATTTTGTGTAACAACCAAGCGATCGATTACCGGTTCGAGTTCTGCAAGGAAACCATCGACATCTTTGTCGCCAAGTATCGCAAGGATTCCAAAGATGGATTCGAAATCAAATTCATCCTTGAGAGTATGAGTCAAAGCTTTTGCACCATGCGGATTGTGAGCCGCATCCACGATGACTGTTGGATCGCGATAGAGAACTTCAAGGCGCCCTGGTGAATCAACGGCGGCGAAACCACGGCGAACCACCTCTTGATCAAGCTTTACCCCAACAAATGCTTCCACTGCGGCAAGCGCAACAGCTGCATTTGTTGCTTGATGAGTGCCATATAAAGGAATGTAGATATCGGTGTACTCACCGTGTACGCCATTGATCGCGAGCATCTGGCCACCAACTGCAATATCTCGCTTGGCTACTGAGAACTCGACACCCTCGCGATAAGGAATTGCCGACGTCTCAACAACACGACTCGTTAATACTTTGGCAACGTTCACCGGCTGAGCTGCAAGTACAACATGTGATTCGGGCTTGATGATTCCGGCTTTGGTTGTGGCGATCTCTTCAATAGTGTCACCGAGATACTCCATGTGATCTAAACCAATAGGAGTAATT
>CAIWXY010000202.1 GCA_903916775.1 uncultured Actinomycetes bacterium | reverse complement strand
CAGCGAAAACTGTGGTTGGAGTTAGGGAAATGATCTTTGATTGCTGCACGGGATCTGGTACTGGTGTAGCTGCTACAGCTACCGGGACAGCATTTAGTGTGAAAATCATATTTGGGATCGAATATCCAGAATAATAGGCGGATTGACTAGAAACACTTGTAGTCACCGTGACCGTTTCACTTAAGCCATTCAGGGCATTGGCATTTGTGTAAATGTTGAAAAATTGAGGAGCGCTCCATCCTCCTGCAGTCCAAACAAGAGACTGTGGTGAAATTGTTAAAAGCGCCGGTTTGTTCGACGTGAAATCAAGTTCCGCATTGCATGGATTCACTCCACCGCCACAAATAATTGGTGCATCCAGTAAGCCCTCACCGTAGGCACTAGTGCCGACTGTGAAAGTTTCTTGTGAAAGGGAGATTGCTATTTTTCCTGTGGAAATGGAAATTGCGGGTTGGGCTAGCACTGTGATCGTATACGTCGCTGACGTAGTGCCCACAAGATTATGTGCCGTGATTGTGTAAGTGAGTGCCGGTGCGACTGCACTCGGGGTGCCTGAAATTAACCCCGTTGTCGTGCTGAAAATGAGACCATTGCCTGGTGTCGACGAAATATCGGGTGAAATCGAGTAGTTGGAGATTCGTCCACCCGAAGAGTTGATGCTGTAGCCGACAATAGCCCTGCCTGGTACCGAGGTTTCTGATGTTGACGACAGTGAGAATATTGGTGCGGTTAAAGTAACTACCGCGATTGAATATGTCGCATATGCATCACCTTGCGCATTATGCGCGCCAATCGTGTAAGAAGTTGCTGGAGTCACGGCTGTTGGTATACCTGAGATGAGTCCTGTTGTTGTGTCAAAGCTCAATCCAGCAGGTAAAGCAGCTGAGATGTTAAAGGAGGTAATTGCTCCACCTAAAGACGTGATTGTGTATCCAGTAACACTGCTTCCCATAGTCGCGGTCTCAGAAGTTGATGAGAGCGTGAAAGTTGGCGGGAATAAACCGCAGTTTGGTGAAACTGAGTTGCCATATGAATAGTTCTGAATTGCAGCGTTTGATCCACAGTAGTTGACCGTATGGAGTGAGTTGTCATAACGAAACTCGTCATTGCCAAGGCTAGTTAAACTGTTAGGAAGCCAAACCGTAGATATACCGGAACTTTCAAACGCGTTATTTCCAATAGAAACTACTCCACTCGGAATATTGAGACTAGAGAGAGCTGAACCCTCGAAAGCTACATCTGGAATGGCTGTTAGTCCCGTATCGAGTTGAATTGATGATAAGTGTGGGGTGCCGGCGAAGGCACCATTTCCGAGGGTAGTTACTGTGCTTGGAAGAATAATGGAGGTCAAATATGAACCTTCAAAGGTGCTGTGACCAATAGACACAATTCCATTGGGAAGTATTATTCCTGTAATATTGTGATTATTCGCAAATGCATAGTCGGCAATAGAAGTCACACTGTTATCGACTGTGACGACACCGCTACATGCTGATCCATCCGTAAGCGCGCCTGCAGAAACAACATAACAGTTCGAAGCCTGCGCGGGAATTGGTCCGCTTAAGAATACAAAACCTGTTAAAAAGGCAAGAAGAGCGAATATTTTGCGGAGTTTCATGCGGCAAGTATGACTCAGGCTGGTATTTAAACCAAGCAATCAGGAGAAATAGGGCTACTTAACCATTTTTTAGCAATAATCTCGACATATCGTGATGACGGAGCATTGATTGCGGCACGTCCCGCACCCGCATAGGTAACTCTAGTATGGACGCGACTTTCACGAAGAACCCTCGCGGAAGCCAGGAAATGGAAACTAATCGATTCTAATTTCACCATCATGTGTCTGTAGATAAACCGCAACGATTCCGGTGTCGCCATCGTTAGTTGATGGATCAACCCAGATTACTTCTACTTCACCAATTGCTTGATCGACGTTCTCGCCCGCGTATTCACGAATCTTCTCTTTATCTCCCGCGAACTCAACCTTTGTGATTGTTGCTGTTGCATTTCCATCCTTCGATGGGTGCTCTGCGGTGAGCCACTCAATAAAGAATGGGAGTTGCTTGTCCTGCAAAATATCTGAAACACCAATCTGCTTCCAACGAAGATCGGTGCCATCTGGCTTCTTGCGATGACCCTCAGCCGCTGGGCGACCAATACGTGTCTCGATTGGTGCAATATCGTCGGTGCTAAGCACCCAAGTGAGCCAACCGCCGCCTTCATTAGCGCGCTTTGATACAGCCTTACCGAATGCATTGCTATCAGTAGCTGGGTGATCAAGTGGACACACAACCTCTAGGTAGTGGCCATTCTTAAGTGGCGCAGTGAAGTTGCGAGTTCCAAAACGGGGGTGGATTCCACCATCAACGAATGTTGTTCCAAGAGTCGCGCCCAAGCGTTGGACGGTATCTGAGAGCTGGTCATGAGAAGTCACATAAGAGACATGGTCTAAACGCATAAGGAAACAATACCTATTTCGCGCAGTACAAATTACCAGCGGGGGTTACACCCGACAGCAAATACATATTCACTGCGTCATCCACACATGTGCTGCCGCGGTTGGCGCCTGTATGGCCATCGCCATTAAGGGTGATCAGGGTGGAGTCGATGAGATCCTTATTGAGAGCCTGGGCCCAGGCATATGGGGTGGCCGGATCTCGGGTCGTGCCGATCACCAGCAGTGGCGCCGACTTTAGGTGAGTCAGGGGTGGGGTGGTGACCGGCCCTACTCGCCAATAGTGGCAAGCCAAGCCCGCGTAGGCCAGATATGGACCAAAGACAGGCGCGGTTTTAGCGTAATCCGCCGCATCGCTCTGGATTTGGGGGATGGTGCGCGGGTCTGGGAAATCTAGGCACGAGGTGATCTGGGAGATGTCATTCTGGTTGGAGGCGTAGTGCCCATTGGGCAGGCGCTGGTCATAGTCATCGGCCATAGCCAACAACCCCGTCCCGTCGTTGTGGTTAATAGCGAGTGCTAGCGCGCTTTTTAGTTGGGGCCATCCAGATGATGGGTCGTAGAGCGCAGAAGCGATTGCTGTAATTGTGAGTGATTCAGTCAGTGTGCGGTTCTGTTTATTTGTTTTGTTTGGTTTTGTTGGCAACGGAGTTTTGCGCGCTGTCGCCAAGAGTTGTTGCACCTGAGCTACTGAAAATTCTGGATTAGATGCGATAAATGATCGCAGCGCTGTATCAAAGCCTTGTGCCTGGACTTCATTTTGTTGGTTGACCGAGATGTTGGGATCTACTGCGCCGTCGAGCACCATGCGGCCTGTGTGCTGTGGGAATAGCGCGGCATACAAAGTGCCGAGATATGTTCCGTATGACTTGCCGATGTAATTCAATGTGGGTTGGTGGAGCAGCGCGCGCAAGATATCCATATCTTTTGCGCTCTCAAGTGTTGAGTAATGCGCCAAGTTGGGTCCGACCTGCTTCCAGCATTGATCTGCAAACATCTGAGCTTGTTGCTCAGCTTGGGTTAGATCGCTCGATTGCTGAATGCTGCCGCCACCATCAAGGTAGGTGTCTTCTTGTGAATCAGTGAGACAACGAACTGGTTGTGAGAGATTCACACCGCGTGGGTCGATACCTACGATGTCGTAATTATCTTCGATTACTTTGGAGACAATCGTGTCGGCGTTGTAGGCGTAATCAACACCAGAACCACCCGGGCCACCTGGATTCACAAAGAGATATCCGAGTTTGGTTTTATTACCTGTAGCTGGATGAACTAACACTTGTAGAGTGAAGTTGCCACCGTTGAGATTGTTGTAATCAATCGGTACTTGGTAGGTCGTGCAAGAAAATCCGTTGTCACATGGCTGCCAATCAAGGCTCTGTGTCATGAATTTTTGCATCGTCCAATGCACTTTTGGTTTGAGCGCTTGGTAAGCAGCTTGGCCGCCGAATGCGAGAGCTACAACCAGGGATGAGACAGTGAGCGATACTAAGAAATTACGCAGTGGGCGTGGCTTTTTGGGTGGGTAGATCGGGTCAAACTCAATGAAATTATCGTTGATACTCATGCTAACTGCACCATCATTG
>CAIWXY010000201.1 GCA_903916775.1 uncultured Actinomycetes bacterium | reverse complement strand
TTACCTCATTATGGCAAAACGCAAAACAGCAGCTAAACGGTCGACATCAAAGAGCAAGAGCTCGATTCCAGGGGCGCTCGCCCAAGGGTTAGGTGCGATCTGGCGGGGGATAGCCAAGGCAATCGGTAGCTCTGTTCGCTTCGTATTTAAGGAAGCTCGAGAGCTTGATGCCGCGCACCAACGCGATGGTTTTGCATTCCTTGTTTTGATCCTCGCCCTGCTGGCAGCCGGCGGAAGCTGGTTCAATCTTCATGGCATCGTAGGTCGCGCGCTTGCTTCGGTACTGCTCGGCACTTTTGGTCGCCTAGCCGTTCTCTCGCCGCTGTTATTTATTTATTTTGCATATCGACTATTTCGCGCTCCGCATGAGGGTCGCACCAATGGTCGCATCACAATCGGTGCAATTCTTCTTCTCTTAACCAGCACTGGACTTGCTCATATTTGGAATGGCTCAGTTGGAGACACTGGCAAGTGGTCGATGCAGCATGGTGGTGGCTGGCTCGGATATGCAATTGCTACTCCGCTAGTAAAGCTCGTCACATCAATTCTTGCTGTACCTATCTTGCTCATTATTTTCTTCTTTGGAATATTGATCGTTACCGCAACTCCAGTTTCGCAGGTTGTCGCATATATCAAGCGTGCGCTGCATTGGAGTAAGAATCGCGTTGAGTCGATGCGCCCAGAAGAGCACGATGAAGAGTTCGAAATCACCGACACTCCGCCGTTTGAATCTCCAATCATTCAAGATTTCACAGCATTCACAGACGATGAGATCGATGATGAGCCGCAAGAGTTCGAAGAGGAATTTGTAGAACAGCCAACTTCGGTCGCGCATACAACTGTCATCACAGAGCCAAAGTTCGAACCTAAGAGTGTTCAGAGCGCGCCGGCAAAGCAGATGATCCTTGCCTCAGACACCGCGTACACGCTTCCTTCGATGGATCTACTCAAAGCGGGTCCAGCCGCTAAAGCAAAATCAAAGGTTAACGACACTGTTGTTGCAGCCCTTGCTCAAGTATTTGAACAATTCAATGTTGATGCAAAAGTCACTGGATTTATGCGTGGCCCAACGGTTACTCGCTACGAAGTAGAACTTGCTGGTGGAGTTAAAGTTGAGGCTATTACCGCTCTGACAAAGAATATTTCCTACGCTGTCGCAAGCAGTGACGTTCGCATCCTCTCTCCGATTCCGGGCAAATCTGCAGTCGGTATCGAGATTCCGAATGTTGACCGCGAAATCGTTACGGTTGGTGATGTTTTGCGCTCATCGGTAGCGACAAGTGAGCCTCATCCCATGGTTATTGCACTGGGTAAGGATGTCGAAGGCAATTTCATTTGTGCCAACTTGGCCAAGATGCCGCACCTACTTGTTGCTGGTGCAACTGGCGCAGGTAAATCTTCGATGATTAACTCACTCATCGTTTCCATTTTGATGCGCGCAACGCCAGATGAAGTTCGCTTAGTCATGATTGACCCTAAGCGCGTTGAGCTCACTAGTTATGAAGGCATCCCACATCTGATTGCGCCAATCATCACCAACCCGAAGAAAGCCGCAGACGTACTTGCCTGGGTTGTTCGCGAAATGGATCAACGATACGACGATCTCTCGCACTTCGGATTTAGACATATCGATGATTTCAATAAGGCGGTTCGAGCCGGAAAGCTCAAAGCTCCTGAAGGTAGTGAGCGCATTCTCGAACCGTATCCATACCTGCTCGTCATTATCGATGAGTTGGCAGATCTGATGATGGTAGCTGCTCGCGAAGTTGAAGAGAGCATCGTGCGTATTACTCAGCTAGCTCGCGCAGCTGGTATCCATCTCGTTATTGCAACGCAGCGCCCAAGCGTTGATGTTGTCACTGGACTTATCAAAGCGAACGTTCCATCGCGTCTCTCATTTGCAACCTCAAGCCTTGCGGACTCGCGAGTTATTCTTGATACCCCGGGAGCTGAAAAACTTGTTGGCCAAGGTGATGGACTCTTCTTGCCAATGGGTGCAAGTAAGGCAGTGCGTATTCAAGGTGCATATGTCTCTGATCGAGAGATTGAAGGCATTGTTAATCTTGTAAAGTCACAGTTGCAACCTGTTTATCGCATTGATATCAATGCTCCAGCTGTGAGCAAGCAGATCGAGAATGATATTGGCGATGACATGGATCTTTTGCTTCAAGCAATTCAACTTGTTGTGGGAACTCAATTTGGTTCCACATCAATGTTGCAGCGCAAGTTACGTGTCGGCTTTGCCAAGGCCGGACGCCTTATGGATCTGATGGAGAGCCGTGGCATCGTTGGACCTTCTGAAGGATCCAAGGCCAGAACTGTGTTGATCACCGCAGAGCAGATGCCCGATGTCCTCGAGGAAATTCAAGGGTTCAACTAGCACGCAGGGTGAACTTTTGGGTGAGATCACGCCCAGCGTCTTCCCCCATGTAGTCAGTTTCGGCAGCGGCGCGTACCCTTAGAACATGACTGTCGGACTTCTCCTCAAACAAGCACGCGAATCTGCGGGCTTGTCTGTCGATGAGGTCGCAGCGCTGACTCGCATTCGCCCACAAGTAATTCTGGATCTTGAAGCTGGAAACTTAGTGTCATCTGGCGGAATCGCTTATGCACGTGGACACATACGTAGCATTGCCAAAGTAATCAACGCGGATCCCGAAGTTCTGGTTGCGCAGTTTAATCAGGAAGCAGATCTGAGTTCACGATCGATGAGCGAACTCTTGGCTGACAACAGTGCGACTACGCGTCATTCTGACTCGCCTAATATTTCCTATAAGAAACTTTCGATTGCTGGAATTGTTTTGAGTGCACTTCTGATCATTATTCCGGCGGTGAGCTCCTTCTTCCACAGCACGCCAAAAATTAGCAAGCCAACTCCTCAACCATCTGCCACAGCTCATGCGGTAACAACACCGAGCCCGGCGTCCACGTCCGCGGCACCAGTTGCGAGTGCTACTCCAGCTGCAACCGCAACTCCTTCAGTTGCCGCTTCTGCTTCTCCTGCAGCTACTCCGAGCGTAAGCGCATCGGTAGTTCCTGCCTCTACAGTCTCGTTCAAGGCTGTGAATGCGAACAGTTGGTTCTCAGTCACCGATTCAAGCGGAACTGTTCTATGGCATGGCACTTTATATAAAGGGGCGACGGAATCTTTTAACGTAACTGCGCTCATAGACGTCACAATCGGCAACGCCGGGGCTGTTGATGTCACGATAAATGGCAAGGATGCCGGTGTATCAGGCACAATTGGCCAAGTCGTGCACATTCAATACGGACCCGGAGCTAAGTCATAAATCTTCCTAACTCACTGACGGTACTTCGTGTACTCGCCCTGCCGTTTTGCGCATATGCACTTTTCAAAAATGGTGGAGATGATTCGACCTGGCGAATTATTGCTTGGTGCGGTTTTTTCCTCGTCGGATTAACAGATCTCTTCGATGGACGGATTGCGCGTTCACGTAATCAAGTGACAAGTTTTGGAACTCTGCTAGATCCCATTGCAGATAAAGCTGCGATCGGAACAGCGATGATTGGTCTGTCTATCCAGGGCAAACTCTGGTGGTGGGTAACGATTGTTATTTTGTTCCGCGAAATAGCAGTTACGGTTCTGCGCTTTGCGGTCATCAGAGGCGGGGTCATCCCGGCCAGCAAGGGTGGAAAACTCAAAACTATGTGCCAGGGGTTCGGAATAGGTTTTTATATTCTGCCGTTGCCTACCTGGGCACACCTGCCTCGAGATATTTTTATGGCCTTCACGATTGGAATTACGCTCACAACCGGTTTCGACTATTTTAAGAAGGCGCTCACCAAATGAGTAGGGCAATAGATGCCACAACTGTTGTACGCAAGCTTAAGCGCAAGGGTTTGACTCTCTGCATAGCAGAATCCATCACCGGCGGGGGATTGGCCCAAGTGATCACTGACGTTCCGGGATCATCAGCAGCATTTCTCGGTGGAATCATTACTTACAGCGACGCCAG
>CAIWXY010000200.1 GCA_903916775.1 uncultured Actinomycetes bacterium | reverse complement strand
GCCTGCAACTCGGTGCCATCGCCTTCACGCAAAGTCGCGAAGCAGAGCTTGCCGGTGTCACGTTTGAAAATTACCCGACCTGAAAGCGACTCAATAACTCCAGTGGCGGTATCAATCTCTAACCCTTGATGACGCTCACGAATTTCTTTGAGCGAGGCAGTGCGAGCAACCGCTACAGGGTAGGCCTGCGCCCCGCGAGCCAAAATGGCACTGCGCTTTTCGCGGCGAATGCGCAATTGCTCGGGAAGATCATCGGTCTCAACGGCTGGATTTATCTGTTCGCTCATAATCAGAGAACCTTATCTTGGAACGATTGTGACCCTGAATTTCGATCGAAGATCAGCGCCAATCCAAGGAGGGTGAGGTTGGGCTCGTGCTCATCCAGGGTGGTACTTATTCCAAAGACCAGTGGGGCTAGTCCACCAGTAGCGACGACCGTCGTTCGGCCAGAGCCCGGGTAGAGCAGCTCAAGTTCATCAATGATGCGATTGACGAGCCCATCGACCTGGCCGGCAAAGCCATAAATGGTGCCGGATTGGAGGGCTTCGACCGTGTTCTTGCCGATGACTGAGCGCGGCTTAACGAGCTCAACTTTACGCAGTTGAGCAGCGCGGGCAGCAAGCGCCTCGACTGAAATTTCGATTCCTGGTGCAAGGGCTCCACCCAGGAACTCACCCTTCGGCGATACGACATCAAGATTGGTAGACGTTCCAAAATCAACCACGATGCTTGGACCATCTGCGCCAAAGAGCGTGTGAGCCGCGAGTGTATTGACGATTCGATCAGCGCCAATTTCTTTGGGATTGTCTACAAGAAGTGGGACACCGGTTTTGATTCCAGGCTCCACAATTGTTGTTGGTAGATCTGAGTAATAACGCCAGATCATGTGACGGATTTCTCGCAACGATGCTGGAACTGTTGAACAGATGGAGAGACCATCGATTGTTAATCCATCAAGGAGTGAGTGAAATCGCAGCCACAACTCATCGGCCGTGTCACGTGGATCGGTCTTCACGCGCCATGTCTGAACAATGGTGCTTCCTTCAAAAACTCCAAGAACTGTATTGGTGTTTCCGATGTCGATAGTAAGTAACACTTAGAGTTCCATCCTTAAATCGAGACCAATATCTAACGCTTTGGCGGAGTGAGTAAGTGCGCCTACTGCCAAATAATCGACACCTGTTGCTGCATAAGCCCCAGCGCTTTCGAGAGTAAGCCCACCCGAAGCTTCTAGCCGTGTTTGGCCGTTAACTAACGTCACAGCTTCTTTGCACTCATCGATACTCATGTTGTCGAGGAGAATAAGATCGGGATCGCCGGCTAGTACTTCTCGTAATTGCGCGATGGTATCTACTTCGATTTCAATCTCGGCATCAGGATATTGCGCGCGCACAAGTGAGAACGCTTTTAGAACTCCACCCGCAGCCACAATGTGATTATCTTTAATCAGTGCTGCATCTGAGAGCGACATTCGATGATTGGTTCCACCGCCCATGCGAACCGCATATTTCTCGAGAATTCTCCATCCCGGAGTGGTTTTGCGGGTATCTCGGATCTGGCACGAAGTCGCAGCCACCTCATCAACCCAGGCGCGGGTCAGCGTGGCAATGCCACTGAGATGTGTAAGAAAATTAAGTGTTGTGCGCTCCGCAAGCATCAAAGCCCGAACGCTTCCGCGCGCCTCAAGTATGAGTGTTCCTGCTGGATTTTCGTGAGCACAAGTAACAGGAATCTGAATATCAGTAATACCAAGTTTATTAAGGACCGCTACAGCAACTGGAATTCCTGCAATAACACCACTTTGGCGCAGATGATATTGAGCAACTCCAACCTGGTCCTCTGAAATTGTTGCGTGGGACGTTATATCCACACCGCCTTGTAAATCTTCAGCTAGTGCCATCTCGATCAGTGCATCGACATGCTCGTCAATGATCATGGTGCAACCGCCTCCGTCCGGGTGTTCCAACTGCCATCACGGTTTAGCTTCTGAATTATTCGCAACTGCCAATCCTCGCTCAGTGCCGGGAAGTCACTTCGCCAATGCGAACCACGCGTCTCTTTACGTTCTAGCGCAGATTGAACGATTGCTTGTGCAAGGAAGAAGAGGTTGGATGCTTCCCACGCAGCGACATCCGGTGTATGACTTGCGTGAGTTCCAAGTTGGGTAAGTGTTTGCAAGGTTGTCTGCAAACTTTTCTCAGAACGCATGACGCCAGCGCCTTCACTCATCGCCAATTGAAGTGGGATCCGAATGGCTGGATCAAGTAAGAGAGTTGGCTCTGAAGGATCACGTGCTGGTTCTTTCTGAGGAGCAAGGTGAGTGGCGATATGTTCTGCGATTCGGGCGCCGAATACCAGTCCTTCAAGTAGTGAGTTAGAAGCTAATCGATTAGCACCGTGCGCCCCAGTGCATGCGCTTTCACCGCAAACATAGAGGCCGGCAACGCTACTCTGGCCATTGAGATCTACCAGGACTCCACCGGATGCGTAATGTGATGCTGGTGAGACCGGAATTAACTGCTTTTGTGGGTCTATTCCATGAGCAAGGCAGGATGCATAAATTGTTGGGAATCGTTCTGAGAAGTCTGCGATTGCGGTTGCATCAAGCCAGACGTGTCCGAGGTTCGATTCGCGCATTTGGGTGAAAATCTCTTTCGCGACGATATCGCGCGGCGCTAGGTCAGCTTGAGGATGCTTACCTTGCATAAACTTTTCGCCTTTGTGATTAAGCAAGATTGCACCTTCACCGCGAACAGCCTCGCTGATGAGTGGCTGCTGTCCCCCGCGTGCTGTGTCACTCCACAGCACGGTGGGATGAAATTGAATGAACTCGACATCAGCTACATCAGCTCCAGCGCGTAGAGCGAGTGCAACTCCGTCTCCTGTCGAAACAGGAGGATTCGTTGTTTGAGAATAAACCTGACCTAATCCCCCGGTAGCAATCACAACAGCTCGAGCAAGTGCTCGACCTACTCCATCGCGCGAACCTTCACCGATCACATGCAGAGTCACTCCACAGACACTTCCGTCGACTGCCGTTAGTGCATCTATGACAAGTGCATGCTCGATTACTTCGATTCCCGGATCGTTCTGGACAGCTGCAAGAAGTGCACGTGAAACTTCTGCACCAGTTGCATCTCCACCTGCATGCAAGATTCGATTCCGGTGATGTCCGCCTTCGCGAGTGAGTGCAATCTCTCCACTCTCTGCTTTATCAAATACAGCTCCATGAGCTATGAGTTTGCGAACAGCTTCAGGACCTTCGGTGACTAAAACGTTCACTGCATCTAGATCGCATAGACCTGCACCAGCAATTAAGGTATCGCTCTTGTGTTGTTCAGGTGTATCTCCCGGACCGAGGGCTGCAGCGATGCCACCTTGGGCCCACTTGGTAGAACCAGCATCAATCTTTGCTTTTGTTACTAGGAGAACAGATAGTTTTGATGCTCGAGCGTTGAGAGCTGTAGTGAGGCCGGCCACCCCTGAACCAATAATGATGACATCGGCACTGGTAGTCCAACCAGGCGTTCCAGCAAAGAGTTTCATGCGCTCACACTCATCGGCATATTGTCGAGCAATCGAACTCCATTTATCCACCCGGCAACAATCATGCGCGAACCTTCCACTGGTTCATTGGCGATTGTGAAGGTTGATGGATCCACGATCTGCGCGTAATCGAGCGTAAATGCAGGTTCGGATTGGAGAATTTCTAGAGCTTGCTCCTTGGTTCCGGACCGTAGCGCACGAGAAATGACAAGTGCAGCAAGGCGATCCTCGGGGCGCAGGCGAACATTGCGTGATGACATTGCAAGCCCATCGCTCTCTCGTACTATCGGACCAGGAATAATCTCTATCGGGATCCCTGCGTGGCGAACCCAATTGCGCACAATAAAGAGCTGCTGGAAATCCTTCTCACCAAATATTGCATAGCGAGGCTGTACGGCTTTAAAGAGTTGATTAACAACTGTAAGCATTCCATCGAAATGACCTGGGCGGCTAGCACCTTCAAAAGTTTTACCGACATCCCCCGCACTTAATTTTTCAAATGTAGTCGGGTAGACCTCGTCATAAGTAGGAGCCCAAATCCTGGTAGCTCCAGCAGATTCCGCTTTCGCGATGTCGCCCTCAAGGTCACGCGGATATTTCGCAAGATCATCAGGGTTATCAAACTGGAGTGGGTTAACGAAGATACTCACAACAACATTCGGCGTGAGAGCTCGTGCTTGTCGGATGAGAGATAAATGACCATCATGCAGAGCGCCCATTGTTGGCACAAAGGCGATATCTGTCGCGGACTTACTCATAGATTCGTTCACCTGCTCCAGTCCTTTCCGGGTACCGGGCTAATAACAAAAGTTTACACCTCTAAAGCAGCGAGCAGATCTGCGATTGGGCCATATCCAACTAATTCTCCCTCGGGATCAATTTCATGCCAAGGTGCCAATACAAATGCACGTTCATGTGCTCGTGGGTGAGGAATGGTGAGTTCATCACTCTCTAACTGCAGTTCACCGTATGCGATGAGGTCGAGGTCTAGCGTTCTTGCACCCCAACGAACTTCGCGAACGCGACCAGCACCAGCTTCAAGGCCCTGTAGTTTTTTGAGTAATTCCAACGGAGGCAACTTGGTCTCACCCACAAATATTGCATTCAAGTAATCCGGCTGTTCTGGACCACCTACGGGCGCGGTTGTGTGAAACGAAGAAGTTCGGGAGTTGGTAATAAATTCCGAGAGCGCGGTAATCGCTTGATTGAGGATAGATGTCGAATCACCAAGATTGGAACCCAGGGCGATCACTACTTTCATGGTTTACGCTTAATCCTGAGCGCAATATCTGAGACTTTAAGGCCAACTGGCGCATCTGGCTTATGCACAACTACTTCTACGGACTTCACATCGTATGCGGCAAGAATATTTTTGGCGATTACCTCTGCTAATCGTTCAATCAAATTAAATGGCTCGCCCACGATTGTCTCGTGAACCAATGAAATTATCTTGGAGTAATCGATTGCATCTGACAATTGATCACTTTTACGAGCTTTAGAACTCTTCAGCTTGAGGACAATGTCGACAAGAAAGTTCTGACCATCTCTGCGCTCTTGTGGGAAAACACCATGGTAGCCAAAACCTTCGATTCCAAGAATTTCTATCTGATCACTCATTGCTCTAACTCCATGACAACTCTAATTGCATCAACGTGGGGCTTGACGCTGTGAGTGCGTACTCCCCACATTCCTTGCGAGGCGACCAATGTTGTGATGGCAATAGTTGCAGACTCACGATCATCTGGTGATTTGCCAGAGACGAGTGCACCCAAGAATCGCTTTCGCGAAGCGCCTATTAAAATGGGGTAACCAAGAAGCGCTAAGCGATCTAGATTCCGCAGTAACTCCCAATTATGTTCAGCGTTCTTTGCAAAACCAATTCCGGGATCGATGATGATTTGTTCAGGATTTACACCTTCTGCAATGAGAGCTGTAACCCTTTCATCAAGTTCGTCTTTAACTTCTTTAACAACATCCTCGTACTCGGCGTTCTTATCCATCTCCTGTGCGTGGCCCCGCCAATGCATCACGATGTATTGAACTCCGGGGTTGCTCGCAATGAGTGTGGACATCTCTGGATCAGCAAGCCCACCACTCACATCGTTCACAATGGTCGCTCCAGCTGCGATAGCTGCGCGCGCTATTTCAGCTCTCGTCGTATCAATACTGATGGCGACACCTAATGGCTGGAGTTCAGTGATGACTGGAATAACGCGGTCACGTTCTTCCTCAAGACTCACTCGCTCGGCACCAGGTCGAGTCGACTCACCGCCAACATCGATGATATCGACGCCTTCGGCAATCATCTCTTGAGCTCGCGAAATAGCTGCGCTGAAATCAAAGTGCAAACCGCCATCAGCAAATGAATCAGGAGTGACGTTGAGAATCCCCATAACAAGGGTACGAGCTAACTCTTTCATGAGCGCTGTGATGATGTAATGAGAGACATCGCTTCTGCGCGTGTAGCAGGGTTGCGCAACTGTCCACGGACTGCCGATGTTGTAGTGCGGGCTTGAGATTTCTTAACTCCACGCATCGACATACACATATGCTGGCAATCGATAATCACAATGACTCCCGCGGGATCCAAAATTTCGACGATTGCGTCAGCAATCTGCGTAGTAAGCCGCTCTTGAACTTGTGGTCTGCGCGCGTAGAGATCAACAAGTCGTGCGAGTTTGGAGATACCTGTGATTCTGCCTGACTCGCCAGGAATATATCCAATGTGTGCCACTCCATGGAATGGAGTGAGGTGATGTTCGCAGTGAGAAAAAATCTCGATGTCGCGCACAATGACAAGTTCTTTATGCCCGATATCAAATGTCGTCGTTAAAATATCTTCAGGTGACTGCCAGAGTCCTTCGAAATTCTCTCGGAAAGCTCGAGCTACTCGCGCTGGTGTATCGCGCAAACCATCGCGTGATGGATCTTCACCGATAGCCAAAAGCAATTCTGTGACGGCTCGCTCTGCGCGCTCTTGATTGAACTCAGAGCGCGCCCGACCATCATGAGGGCCCATGCTGATCGAGTTCACATCTGACATTTTTAGGCCTGCATTGTATCTGGCTTAGGAGCAGCCTTCTTTCGAGGCGCACGTGCCTTCTTTTCCTTCACAGGTGCATCACCTTCAGCTAACTCAGTGAGTGAGAGTGGCTTGGCGGCCGACATTTCGACTGGTGGCTGGGTTGATGGAACTCGTGTTGCTGACCCTGTCCATGCCGGACGTAGTGGAACTTTCACTGTGTTCGCAAAGATTCGATCGATATCTTCCTTAAGGAGAGTCTCCTTTTCAAGAAGTTCGATCACTAACTGATCAAGAATTTCACGGTTAGTGGCCAAAATATCGAATGCTTCTTGGTGCGCATTTTCAATGAGGGAGCGAATC
>CAIWXY010000199.1 GCA_903916775.1 uncultured Actinomycetes bacterium | reverse complement strand
TGCTACACGGGTACTGATGGTGCCATCGATCATCTCGTCCTTGAAGCGAATGGAAAGTCCGCCAAGAACAGTTGGGTCGATTTCAACATTGAGGTGGACAGGTTGGCCCATCTGCTTTGTAAGCAGTGCAACCAGCTTCTCGGTCTGCGCGGTTGAAAGCTCAGAACGTGAGCGAACCACGGCAATTGCGCGATTACGTCGGGCTGCAACGCTCTGAATGTAAAGATCAATCACAAGTTCGATATTGCGCCCGTTGAGCGCGTTTACCAACTCTGTGACCAAGCGAAGCGTCGAAGGCGCAACCTTGTTTCCAAGGAGCGCTGAAAGAAGTTCGCTCTTGTGAACAGCTTCTACGCTATTGATTGACAAAGCTCCACGAAGGTCGGTGTTCTGTTCGAGAAGAGTCTCAAACGCAAAGAGTTCTTCTTGTAGGCGATCGAGAGTGTTATCAGCATTTGCAGCTGTTGCCTCTGACTCGATAGCTAACTGTTCCACTGCACTAGCTACATCAACCGGTGAAGACCAGCGAAGTGAAACAGCAGCTTCAAGAAGTGTGATTGCGCTCTTTGAGACTGACTTTCCGAAGAGGTCAGCGATCAAAGTGCTCTTGGACGCGGTATCACGTGAAGGGTCAGTGAATGCGCGGCGCAAGCCAATCGATGAATTAAGAGAAGCAAGAACGAGGAAGAGATCATGGGAAATGGCGGTGCAGTCAGCAGATGAGACTCCCTTGAGCTGCTCATCTAATGTGCCACGAAGGCTCGCCAATGATTGACGACTTTTTCCACCAAGTGCGATCACTTTTCGCTCTTCTCCAAATCAGCTAGGAAGCGGTCAACGATGCCTGATTGACGAACTTGATCGTCAAGGGCTTCGCCAACAATCTTCGATGCAAGCTCTGTAGCAAGTGAGCCAACTTCGTGGCGCAATGATGCGACAGCTTGTTGACGCTCAGCTTCAATAGATGCACGAGCCGCAGTTGTGATGCGGTTTGCTTCTTCTTGAGCCTTGCTGCGGAGGTCTTCAATAATTGCTGAACCTTGGACACGAGCTTCTTCACGGATAGCTTGTGCTTCTGCACGAGCTTCGCTGAGTTGGGCTGTGTAAGCAGCGAGTGCTGCCTCTGCTTCCTTCTGTGCGAACTCAGCTTTTTCAATTCCGCCTTCAATCGCTGCAGTACGAGCTGCATATGCCTTTTCAAAAGCAGGAACTGCTTTAACTTTGAGAAGGATGAAGAGGATTGAGAAAGCGATGAGACCGACGATGATTTCGGCAACGCTTGGAACAACAGGGCTTGGAGCGTCCTTATAGACGGTCGCAGCCTTAAGTAATAATTGGGAGGTCATTTATATTCCGCTCTTTCTCGAGAGAGGTAATCCTTACTTGAGAACGAAAGCTAGAACGAGACCGAAAATTGCAAGAGCTTCAGCAAGAGCGAATCCAAGGAATGCGATTGGCTGCAAGATGCTGCGAGCTTCTGGTTGGCGAGCTACGCCATTGATGTAGGCAGCGAAAATAAGTCCTGTTGCTGTACCAGGACCGATGGTCGAAAGACCAAAGCCCACGATGCTGAGTGTGCCTTTCATGTTACTTCCCTTCAACTATTGACCGAGCCGGTGCTTGGCCAAACCTTTATGCCTCTCGAGTGAGAGGGTCGTGCTTGTCTGGGTTAGTGCTCGTCAGCGAGTGCGCCGGCGATATACAGAGCCGCAAGGAGCGTAAAGATGTACGCCTGCAGGGCTTCGATACCCATTTCAAAGAAGCTCAATCCGATCGCTAGACCGAATGAAAGAACAGCGAACGCCTTCACAAATGCTGCGCTCTTAAGCATGTACTCGCCACCAAGGGTGAAGAGGAGCAGAAGCAAGTGACCTGCGAACATATTTCCGAAAAGACGCATTGCGAGAGTCAGTGGACGAACCGCAAAGTAGGTCAGAAATTCAACTGGAGCCAAGATGATGTAAATCGGCTTTGGTACACCTGGCATAAAGCACATCTCTTTGAGATAGCGGCCAAGGCCCTTCTTCTTAATCGCTACCCAGTGATAAACGATATATACGAAGATGGTGATGGAGACAGGAAAGCCAATGTGAGACATTGTTGGGAATTGCATAAATGGCACAACGCCGAACAAGTTATTGGTCAAAATAAAGGTAAAG
>CAIWXY010000198.1 GCA_903916775.1 uncultured Actinomycetes bacterium | reverse complement strand
CTCAACGGACGAAGTGATTTCCCAGCGTCGCAAGGCAATTTAACCAACTGATACATCGAAATTACCATCAATCCTGCGATCACCCAGAGTGCGCATGTGTATTGGTCTGCGCTCGATATGAAATCGCGACCAAATTTGAGAGCGATCACCATAAGAGATACCCCAATAATGTCATTAAGCTTAATGAAAATAATGTTGAGACTATTAGCTGGCGGAACTAAGTCCTTCTCAACATCAGCAAAGGTGAGCGCGTAGTAGAAAGTCAGAATGAGGGAGCGGGCACCGCCTGCGATGAATAGTGCCACCGCAAGTTCGACAATCATAGAAGGCTTAGCCAAAACAATGATGAAAACTATTGATGCTGCCGATGTCAGAGTGAACCAGACCAAGAGTGGCTTAAGTGCAAACTTCTTCATTAATGGATTAGTTATAGATTTAAATATCAAGTTGCCGGCCATATACGAGAGCAGCAATTCACCAGATTTCTCGGCGGTCCAGCCCAATTTATCTTGAAACAAAAGCGGCAATACAAACGGAAGTGAGACTGCGGTCATTCGATAGAACGAGCCACTCTCATTTGAAACACGGAAAGTGAAAATCTTCATTGGTCGCAGATCAACAAGCGGTTTTGGCTTGGTTAAGAAGTGGCGAATCGCCGGAACTCCAAAACCTACGCCAATAATCAGAAGTACGACCGCTAGATAGATATTCACGTGAGCATTGCCGAGTTGAGCTGCCCCGAATACAAATCCGACAAGAGAAGTAGCAGCGAGAAAAAGCCCCTTGAGATCAAGTTTATGAAAGCTTCCGCCAGGAATATGGGGGATTATCTTGTAACCAATCGCTAACGAAATAACACCGATCGGGAAATTTACATAGAAGATCCAAGGCCATGAAGCATGTGCAATCAAAAATCCACCAAGGACTGGTGCGATAACTGGTGCAGTTAGTGAGGGCCAGACTAGATAAGCAATCGCTCGAGGAATTTCATGCTGCTTTGTAGCCACAAGAACAATGCGGCGGCCAATAGGAACCATCGAGGCAGCGCCACCACCTTGAAGAATTCTGGCAATAATTAATTCAGTGAGATTGGTGCTTGCCCCGCATGCAAGTGATGCCAGTACGAAGAGAACAATGCTTCCAAAAAGGATCGGGCGAACACCGAACTTCTCAACCAGCCATGCCGCAATTGGGATTAAGCAGACAATGCTCAAAACGTATGCGGTGACGCAAATTCCGATCTGCGATGAGATGACATGGAATGAGCGGGCTATGGTCGGAGCGGCCGTAGGCAAGATAGCGCCATCGAGATTTTCCATAAAGGAGAGTGCAGCTACAAGCAGGGCGACAGGGCCAATTTCGAACTTTTCTCGGCTGCGCAACATCAGCCAAGTCTAGAGAAAAGTGGGCCAGTAGGTAGAGTTAAGGCTCTCTTACAGTTAGGTGATTAGTTCATGAGCCTTCATCGCTCCCCAATATTCGAACTCTCCGACGAGTACGTGATCGAGAGTGCCCGCTTGAGCCCAATGAGTGCGACATCGTTAGGTATTGCTGGGAGTGATCACCTTCTTGATGATTTCTCGCTTGCTCATGAGACCAAGGTTGCTGACTACATTCGTGATGTGATTGCACGTGCGCAAGAGCTTGCGCCTATCGATGAAATTGATCGCATTGCCAAGGATGTTCTCATCGATCGCTTGTCGAGTCGAATTTCACTCTTTGAGTCTGGTGAATCGCTCTACCGATTTAGTCCGATCGTTAATCCGATTAGTTCCATCAGAAGTATTTTCACAATTATGAAAGTAGATAGTGCGCAGGACTTTGCAAACGTCACCGCCCGCCTAAATGCGATTAACGCAGCCATTGAAAGTTGGAAGTCCACCATTGATGACATGGCAGGTAAAGGCAAAGTTGTTGCCCGCCGTCAGACTGTCGTTGTTGCAGAACAGGCCAGAGTCCATGCTGATGGTGGATATGAAGAAATGGCAAAAACTTTTGATCCAGAAAATAAATATCCAGAACTTCATCAAGCAGCACAGAACGCTCAGAAATCTCTCTTGGCTTTATCTACTTGGTTGCTAGAAGTTCATGCACCCCGCTGCGTGGAAACAGATGGTGTCGGAGCCGCCGTTTATGCACCATGGGCAGAGCACTTCACGGGAGCCACATTAGATTTACGCGCAACTTATGAATGGGGTATCTACGATCTTGATCAGATCAATGCTCGTATGCATATTGCTGCTCAGAAACTAGGCCTTGCAGGCAAAAGCCTTAAGGAAGTTGCGGACTATTGTGAGGCAGCAGAACTGCACCGTATTGACGGTACTGATAATTTGTTGAAAAAACTTAAGGACTTTACTCAAGAAGCTGTCGAAAAACTCGATGGCATTTACTTCGATATCGATCCCCGTATTAAGTTCTGCGATGCCCAATTAGCTCCAGAAGGTTCAGCGGCCGCTCCTTATTACATGGCACCTAGTGAAGATCTTTCTCGGCCAGGCACAACGTGGTACCCAACTCTTGGGCATACTCGCTTTAATTTCTGGCACATTGCTTCGACCTGGTATCACGAGGCCATTCCAGGCCACCACTTACAGCTCGGAACTGCAGTCATCGAGGCCCAACGTTTGAGTCGCTTCCAACGCACAGATGCATGGATTAGTGGTTATGGCGAAGGTTGGGCGCTCTACGCTGAACGCTTCATGGATGAGCTTGGTGCTTTTGATGATCCAGCAATAGAACTTGGTTATCTTTCAGGTCAAGCGTTGCGTGCCGCTCGCATCATTGTTGATATCGGCATGCATTGTGGCTACGAAGATTTTGATGGCAAGGTGTGGAACGCAGAGTCCGCATACAAGCTTCTTGTTGAACGCGGAATGGTTGCTCCTGATTTCGCCAAGAGTGAGATCGAGCGATATCTGGGTTGGCCTGGGCAAGCTATCTCCTACAAAGTTGGAGAACGGACGTGGATGAAGATCCGCGAGGATGCCAAGGCTCGTCTGGGTGCTTCCTTCGATATCAAGGCGTGGCACAACTACGCCCTCAAGATTGGTCCAATGGGTCTTGATATGTTCGAGCATGAAATGACTAGTTTTCAGTAGTTTCCTAGGTGTGATCTAGAGAGATTTCAGTTTCCGTACAGAGATCTCTCAGCCGATTGAACTTAACTTCGTGCATACCGACGAAGGGTTTGAACTAATGAAGATTAAAAATTCACTTATTAAGGTTGGCGCAATCTGCTCACTCGGTGCAGCGGTGGTTGCGATACCAGCAACAAATGGAAGCGCCTTTGCTGCAACTAGCAAAGTTAAATCTGGCACTTTCCTAGGCGCTCCCGTACAAACACGATTTGGTGCTGTGCAAGTCGCTGTCACAGTATCAAATGGAAAAATTAAGAAAGTAACCGTACCTGTTTATCCAACATCTCAATTCCGAGATCAGCAGATAAATTCACAAGCTATTCCGCTACTTACGCAAGAAGTATTACAAGTGCAATCTGCAAACATTCAAGGTGTGAGTGGTGCTTCGTATACATCGCAAGGCTTCTACACTTCACTTGTCTCAGCTCTATCAAAAGCGGGTATTTCCAGCTAAGTAGATCGACCTCTTTGCGCATTGCATATAGTTTGCATCTAGTAATAATTCTTGACTTCTCTTTTCGAATTACATGTACTAACTTTCGCATTGGTCACGAGTACTGACATATAAGCCCCGGCTTGTCAGTCGGCAACCCTCCCACGCGGTGGGGTGCCCCGGGTGATGACACGGTCAGAAAATTTCTGGCAAGCTCGCTAAGGCGTTGCATGACAACGGTTACACCGGAGTATTTGCAGGTGGCGATGGAGTTCTTAACAATGGATTTATTCCAGCAGCAGGTGCACCAGCAGCAGAAGGCGCACGCCTAACATCTGGTTCGATTCCTTTCGAGCTTGCTGCATCAGAAGCTCAGAAGGCTGCATTCACAAAGACAACAGGACTTGCAAGCGCTGTAGGCCATGCCTATGTCACAGAGGCTTTCAATGCGACCAACGTATTCCTTGATCTGATCGCTAAGGGTGATCTCACTCGTCCAGCTATCGAAAGCGGAATTGCTAACGGTACATTCCCGATCGTTGGTGGCGGTTCTATCTCCTTCACGCGCTATGGCGAAGTAAAGGGTGGAGCTCCAATTGGTGGATTCCAGGTAGTCAACGGAGTAATTAAGTACCTAGGTGCTGAATAACACAAGTAAACCGAATCTAATTAACATCCCTGCGAAGTGATGTAAAGATTCCAAGAAATGCGAAGACGGCGGCGTATGCAAGCAAAAGCAACGTCGCCGTTGTCGCACCAAAATAATTAGCCGTATCAATATTGAGTCCGCGACCTACGCTTTTGACATCTAATTTCACATTAAGCATGCCAACGATGAGGCCAGATGGCAGGTATTTGCCACCGGTAGTCCAGAAGACCACGATCAGGCGTTCAATGACGCCAAGCCATATGACCACGCCGGTAGTTGCGATTCGCACATTGCGAATAAGCGCTCCAAGGGCAACTCCCATAACTGCAAGTACTGCACCGGAGATAATGCCAGCGACAATTAAGCTCAATAGCGCACCAGATGTGAGGGCTGCGTGAGTGTATTTATTCAAACCTATGTAAGCACCGAGGAAACCGAAGAGTTCTGAGATCACCATCATGGCAACTCCTGCGAGTGCTGCGACTCCTAATTTCGCGTAGAGGACTTTTGTGCGCTTGGGAGTTGCGAGAAAAGTAGAGATTGCCATTCCATTTTGATATTCGTTACCCATAAAAATGATTCCGAGGATGATGGCAAAGAGATATCCAGAAGTTGCTTTGCCATAAATGCCGGCAACCATTTGTGGGTTAGTCAATGATTCACCTGAAAGCAGATTCTGTGTTCGCTCCACGGCATAGGCAGCTGGCCAGGTTGAGAGCATCGCGAGAGCGATTGCGCCAAGTGTTAAACCATAAACGCTTCGAGTATAAAAAAGTTTGCGAAACTCTGATTTGACGAGGTTCATGCTGCACTCTCCACTAGGCGAATAAATGCTTCTTCGAGAGTCCCGTCTCCAATGATTTCCTGGACACTTCCGCTTGCTATAACTCTTCCCTTATTGAGGATGATGACATCATCAACCGTGTGTTGCATCTCTGCTAACTGATGTGAAGAGACGAGAATTGTGTGGCCTTTCGCGGAGAGTTTCTTAAGAAACTCTCGCAACCAAGCGATTCCGATTGGGTCCAAGCCATTGGAAGGTTCATCGAGTACCAAAATCTCTGGTTCTCCCAGCAGTGCGGCTGCAAGTGAAAGACGTTGCTTCATGCCAAGTGAATAGTGTTTTACCTTTTTACTTCGCGCTTCTGTGAGATCTACCAAGTCGAGTACTTCAAGTGCACGGGAGTCGGGGATCCCTGCAGCAGCTGCGATGATTTTGAGGTTCTTGAGTCCTGAGATTGCAGGATTAAACCCACCTGTTTCGATAACAGCCCCGACTGACTTCAAGGGGTGCTCCAACTCCTCATAAGGTGAACCATTGATCAGCGCCGAACCCGAGGTTGGATGCGCGAGTGAGAGCAGGCACTTAAGGGCCGTGCTCTTGCCAGCGCCGTTGGGGCCGAGGAAGCCTGTGATTCTTCCGCCTTGAATAGAGGCAGTTAAGCCTTTCACGGCTACGACATCTTTATAGGCCTTTGTTAGCTCATGAAATTCAATTTTTGCCATGGATTCAATATAGACCTGTAACGAAGCGATGTACGAGCGCTGTTAGCAGAGATACAGTATTCACATGAAAGTCACCGATAGAGAATATGCGTTGAACCTTGATTCTAAGGATCCGCTTGCGAAGTATAAAAACGAGTTTGTTATAAGTGATCCAGACCTTTGCTACCTAGATGGCAATTCACTAGGTCGCCTTCCGAAGAAAACGATAGAAGTCGTTAACAATTATTTGACTCAGGAGTGGGGCCCACGCATTGTTGAGGGCTGGGCAGAGTGGATCGATGAGGCCGAGTCAGTTGGTGATCTCATTGGACGAGCTGCGCTAGGTGCGGCACCAGGACAAGTTCTGGCATGTGACACAACCTCAGTTAATTTTTATCAGCTTGTCGGTGCGGCGCTTGCTGCACGCCCAGGCCGCAAGACAATCATTATCGATAAAGCGAATTTCCCAACGGATAGATATATCTTGCAAGGGTTTGCAGAGCGTCATGGCCTTAATTTGATTGAGATTGATAATGAAGAGGGAAGTGGATTCGCACACGAGCGCATCACTCCTGAGCTCTTGCGTCCATATATGTCAGAGGATGTCGCCTTCATAACTTTTGAGGTCATTCAATATCGATCTGGTGCTCGCAATGACATTAAGGCACTCACTGAATTGGCGCGTGAATATGGCGCACTCGCGATCTGGGATGCCAGCCACGCAGTTGGTGCGATAGATATGAAGCTCGATGAATCAGGCGTTGATCTCGTCGTTGGCTGTACATATAAGTATGGAAACTCTGGACCAGGGTCACCAGCATGGATGTATGTTTCTAAGCGCGTGCAGGCTGAGCTCAAGACACCTATCCAAGGCTGGTTCGCACAACGCAATCAATTTGCAATGGGCCCAGTCTTCGAAAAGAACGATGGGATGAGAGGTTTCCAAATAGCGAGCCCATCTCTCATAGGGCTACGTTGCATTCAGAGTGCTTTTGGCATGATCCAAGAGGCCACGATCGAGGAGATCGATCGCAAGTGCGCTATTGGAACCCAGATGATGATCGAATTATTTGATGAATGGCTTGCTCCGCTTGGTTTTACGATGAATACATCGCGTCTAGCCCATGAGCGCGGTGGACATATCTCACTTGTTCATCCAGATGCAAAAAGAATCTCAATTGCCCTTCGAGAGTTTGCAAACGTCATCCCCGATTATCGCGAACCAAATTCCATTCGGGTAGCGATCTCGCCGCTGCCAACAAGTTATGTGGAGATCTGGGATGGATTTGCTCGGCTCCGCGACTTGGTGAGCACTCGCCAATACGAGAAAATCAACGCCGAAAATATCAAAGTCACATGAGTACTTACGATTCCGCGCTGACTTATACGTCTTATCTGGCAGTCGATGAACTGCTTAATTTGCAGAGAATGCTTTCGGAACCAGCAGAGCATGATGAGATGGTATTTATTGTTATCCATCAAACTTACGAGCTCTGGTTTAAGCAACTACTTCATGAATTATCTTTTGCACAATCCTCCCTTGAATCTGGAGAGACCTACAAAGCGCTTGCCACGTTGGGCAGAATTCGCACCATTTTGAAAGTCTGTGTTTCACAAGTTGATATTTTGGAGACGATGACTCCGCTTCAATTCAATTCCTTTAGAAATTTTCTCTCTTCATCATCAGGCTTTCAATCTGCCCAGTTCCGTGAAGTAGAGGCAATCTTAGGTCGGCGCGACTCTAAAATGGCGGGGCATCTTCCACCTGCTGCTCAAGAGAAGATCGCTGAGATCACTCAACGCAGAGCGCTCTGGGATTCAGCGTTGGTCTATTTTTCTCAGCGAGGTCACATAATCCCGCAGCAATATTTAGTTCGAGATTTCTCATCTCACTACATACCTAATCAGGAAGTCCAAGATATCTTGGTCGATATTCACCACAACGACCCTGAGACATCCATGATCTGCGAGCGTCTTATTGATATCGATGAGGGTTTGCAGGAGTGGCGATATCGCCATGTAAAAATGGTTGAGCGAACAATCGGCCACAAGACCGGTACGGGCGGTTCATCTGGGGTCGATTACCTCGCCTCCACCCTCCATCGTCCTGTTTTTACGGATCTGTGGGCAGTTCGAGATCGTCTGTAGCGCAAAAATGGCCAATAAATTTCTCAAATCTCTGCCCAGCAATGCCCATAAGTATTCGCATGGCACAGTCTGTGTAGTTGCCGGAAGCCGTGCATATTCGGGTGCGGCAGTTTTGTGCGTGGGCGGCGCTAGGCGCGGTGGCGCGGGATACATAAATTACTTGACGCTTGATCGACTACCTGCATTCATGGTCGTGCGTGCCTATCCCGATGTTGTGCTTCGTAAGAAAGTTGCCAATATTGCGGTTGATGCTTGGGTCATCGGTTCGGGAGCTCCACAATTGCCCAAGAATTTCCAAATCCCTGCCTCCGATTATGCTGTCCTGGATTCTGTGGCGATGTCTCGTGTGAACGACATCAATGCACAATGGAAAGTCATAACGCCGCATCTGGGTGAGGCCAGAACTCTGGGATTCACTATCGATAGCGATCTGGCCTCAAGAAAGATCGGTGCGCTCGAGATAGCTAAGAAATTAAATACCTTTGTTGTGCTCAAGGGGGAAGAGACCGTAATCGCTTCGCCTGATGGTGAGCTCATTGTTGAGGACAGTGGCGGACCGGAATTAGCAACCGCCGGTACTGGAGATATTTTGGCTGGCTTGCTTGGTTCAATGCTCGCTTCGTGGAAACCAGATAGCAAGAGCCTTGTCTTAGAAGTTTTGCATAAAGCAGTAAGGATGCATGCGGCTGGGGGAAAGTTGGCTGCTAAAAAGTATGCACCCGTAACAGCTACTGATGTATTAGAGCAATTAGCAAAAGTTGATCGCTAGTTCTTTCGCTCTCTAAAGTGGACGTGCTCCATACTGGTTATCGTCACCGCTGGGTGAAACAAGGAAAATAAAATTAACGATCGGAAGCAATAACCACCACCCACGATGTCCAGTGTCATGCATGCGTCTAATTCCAACGCAGAGTGTAGGAAATGCGATTGCGAGGGTAACAACCGTCTCTAGCAGCGTTCCAGTCTTTGATAGTGAAGTATCGATAATGCCAGCCCCGTACACCGCAATAATTGTGAAGAGATACCAGTACCAATATTCAGAGCGAGTAGAACGACCTTTGAAATCTCCATATTTGGCAAAGCCAAGTTTTACTGCGTTGATCATGAGTCAAGTCTAGGAGCAATCGATGTAGTTCCACGTATTGCTAGCTCTCCACCCCAGAGTTGTTGGGTGCGTTGCTCTGGTTTTTCTTCCAGCTTGTCGATCAATATATCTGCAGCAGCCCCACCCATCTCACTTGCGGGTACTTTAATGGTAGTGAGAGGAGGCCATGCCATGCCTAGCTGCGAATCAGGAGTATTCACTGCGAGAACTGAAAAATCCTTGGGGATGTTAAGTCTAAACTCCTTTGCTGCACTGAGAAATCCAATAGTAGATAGGTCGGGAAGGGAGATAAGTGCAGTTACATCAGAATTTTGTTCGCGCAGTTGGATAAAAGCTTGGCGACCAGAAGCAGCAGAGTTCTCGGAGGTTATTTCAGTGAGTGCTATCCCTTGAGTCCGTGCTGCGAGGAACATCTCCCGCCTAAATCTCTCATCAACGCTGAGAGTCGAACTCTCGTGGCTCCTATGATGTGTAAGAAGAGCAATTTTTTCATGACCCAGTTCATGTAAGTATGTGAATGAGTTTCGTGCAACTTCGGCAAAGTCTCGATCAACGAATGGAGTCACGCCAGGATTTTCGGTGCGACCGATCATTGTGAGTGGGATTTCATTTTTCTCTAAAATCGCGACTCTCTCGTCGTCGAGCTCAATTTCCATGAGTAGGACACCACCAAGAAAACCAGATTGGGAGAATCGTTGGATATCAAGAAGCGCCGTCTCATCACTCGGCCACAAAATGAGGTGATACCCACGATCGCGTGCTGCCTTAATCGCTCCGGTCACATATTCGAGCGCAACTGGACTAATGGAAAGCTCGCGGCCGGCGAAGAGTAATGCGAGGGCATTGGCCTTCTTGCCAGCAAGGGCCCCGGCGGCAAAATGAGGAACATAATTGAGCTCGGCTACAGCTTTAAGGATTCGTTCCCTGGTTTCGGGCTTTATCGAGCGCTCGCCGGTGAGGGCGTAGGAGACGGTGCTTGCCGAGACTCCAGCGAGCTTGGCTACATCTGCACGTGTAGCCATCTATAAACTTTTCATAACAATTGCTCCAATTGCCCCAAAGTTCCTTCCCTACAGGGACGAACTGTTCTACAGTAGCACAAAGTTTTCGACACGTGTCGAGAACAACGATTGATCGACTTCGATTCAATCTACTTTTATGGAGGAATGCATGAAAAAGAAGCAACTTGGAGTGATCGGCGCGCTCGCCAGTGCCGCGCTTATTGCGTCCGCGATGTTGGTGCCAGCCGCAAACGCAGCATCTCGCACTCTCACAATTTGGGCTGATGACCAGCGTGGTCCACAGTTAACAACTTTGCTCCAGGGAAATACTTCAATTGTTCCTGGCTACAAAATCAACGTTAAATTTTTCTCATCACTCAACGCACTTCAAAGTGCTTGGGCTAATGCAACAGCCGCAACAGCTCCAGACATTTATGCAGGAGCGCTAAATCTTGATTCCGATGTTCAAAGCGGAAAGCTTGCTCCAATCCAACTCGGATCAACCGCAAACTCATTCCCATCAGGCGCAATTAGTTTCGTTTCTTCAAATAACCATATCTATGGAATACCACTAGATACCGATGGCGCTGCACTTGAGTACAACAAGGCTCTCGTACCAACTGCACCAACATCATTCGCTTCAATGGTGAACTACTATCTTACCAACAAGTCAGCTAAAGGTCTGACAGCCGGTCTCTGCACCGTTGACGGATCATGGGAAGACGTGGCAGTTATGAACGCACTTGGCGGCGGCGCCTGGGATATCTCAAAGGGCAAGCCTAACTACTCAACTGTTGAAGTTAACAACCCAACAATGATCAGCAACGCCAAGACATATCTCTTGGGTGCAGATGGAAAGACAAATGGATTCTGGCAGGGTTATGCAGATCCAGCACCTGAAGCATGTTTGGCTGATTTCGATGCTGGGAAGATTCCATTCGCTATTACCGGTGCGTGGAACTATGCAGGAATGACTGCAAAGGGAATTAACTTTGGAATTTCTGCAATTCCTGGTGTTAAGGCTGGCACATACGGCGCACAGTTCATTGGTTACACCGGTGCTTATCTCACATCATTTGCAAGCACACATGGTGTTGCGATTGGTGCACGTCAACTTCTTGTTAACTGGTTCGCATCAACACAGGGTCAATTGGCGATGTCTAAGCTATCTCAGCGCCCACCTGCATCGTCAGCTGCAGTAGCAGCAGCAACAGATCCCAACACAATCGCCGTTGGAAACGCATTCCTACATGGTCAACCACAGGTAGATCTACTTTTGAACGATGCTGCCGGCGGAACAGCTTGGTATGCAACAATCTCAAGCCTATGGAGTGCAGTTCTTACCCAAGGTAAGGATCTCTCTACATCTGCAGATCTTGCTGCCTCTATTGAGCAGAAAGACTTTGCAGACGCTCTAAAGTAAAAAAGTTATAAAGGAAGAAACTTGCCAGCTAAAATTGCTGGCAAGTTTTTTTCTTGGATTCCATAATAGATTTACACCACAATTGCCAGAATAATTGTCAGGAGGAGAGAAGATGCACCGGCTATCAGGTTTTACTGGAGTTGCTGCTCTTGTGTCAAAAATCCTCTTCATGGCAGTTATCGATGCGCTGCTTGTTTGGATGTTTTTGTCGGCGCTTGCCAAACACTCTGGAGTCATCCAGTTAGCTACTGTTCTCATATTTTGCATTATTAATTACGTTTACTTTGCAAAAAAACCTGTGCCACTCAAGTTTCTTACTCCCGGTTTGATTCTGATGGTGCTTTTTGTACTGATACCCGTTCTTTACACAGTGAGTATGTCGGCTTTTAATTTTCAGACTGGCAACGAGGTTTCCAAATCTGAAGCTATCGCTTCGATTCTTTCCAATGGGCTTACTCCAGATTCTAAAAATACGACGTATGACATGGTCCTTGGTACCAAGAACGGTGAATTAACCGCATTACTGACTAACCCAGCAACCAAGCAGTCCTTTATCGGCAATGCACAAGGTGTCGTAGCCTTGGCTCCAGGCGAATTTGGGGCAGCCGCCAACGGAGATGCCGCATCAGTTGCAGGCTTCAAGCCTTACACAGCTGATCAAGCCGCAAATCTCGGTGACCAAATCAATTCTCTTAAAATGCCGCTGCCTGGCAATGTCGGAGTTATTGAACCGCAAACCGAGACATCAGCATCACTTTTCACAGAGGAGTATGTCTACAACAGCAAAGCTGACACTCTGACCAATACCTCTACTGGAGTG